>JBCCXQ010000035.1:0-32199 GCA_039191365.1 Cyanobacteria bacterium P01_F01_bin.13
GCGATCGCAACCAGTACCCCATTTAAATAGGCATAGTCCTCTCCCTCTGGCTCCACCTGCTCAGACGGATAGACCCGATCCACAATGGCATTCCGAGCAATCAGAGCGGTACCGAGGAGGGTGGCAATAGCAACGCTAAACCCCACAGCTAGCCATTGTTGATAACGGAAACGATTCATCTACAAACTATAGAATGACACACTGAATACCGATTAAATGAAATAGCACTGTAGCCAGATCCACCATAGTCTAGACAGCTCGATTTAACCGTCGTTATAGTCGAAGTAATCAGTTCGAAGCATTACCCATGCGTATTCTCTTAGTCGAAGATGACCTGCAGCTCGGGGAAGGATTAACAGAGGCATTAACCGATGAAGGCCATATCGTAGATTGGGTAACAGATGGTGAAATGGGCTGGGTGCAAGCCACAGAACTCACCTACGACCTGATGGTCCTGGATGTGATGTTGCCCAAAATCAATGGCATCCACCTCTGCCGACGTCTGCGGGAAGCTGGCAGACGGTTACCTATCCTGATGCTAACAGCTCGGGATACCAATACTGATAAAGTCCAGGGGCTGGATGCTGGGGCAGATGACTATGTTGTTAAGCCCTTTGATCTGCTGGAGCTATTGGCTCGCCTCAGGGCTCTGCTCCGACGCAGCACCTTGGGAGAAGCAGGCACCGTGCTGACATGGGAGCAGGCCCAACTCGATGCTGCCACCCATGAAGTTTTTTACAATGGCGTGCCACTACAGCTAACCCCCAAAGAATTTACCCTGCTCGAATTATTTATGCGCAGTGGTCGCCGGGTGCTCAGTCGCTCGATCTTAATCGACCAGTGCTGGCCAGCACAGTCACTCCCAGATGAGGAAACGGTCAAGTCCCATCTTAAAGGACTACGGCAAAAGCTTCGAAAAGCAGGGGCTTCATCGGATTTTATTGAGACAGTCCACGGGGTGGGTTATCGATTGAAACAGTTTTAGAAAGACTACTAACCGATTTCTACCCGAATTATTCCCCAGATCCCTCCAACCCGTTGATTAGAGTAGGAAACGTAGCCTCAAGGAAATTTGATTTCTAAAAGATTATGAAACTTAAAGCTTTATCTGTGCTATTTGGTTCGGTCGTCCTTGTTACCATGCCCCTCACACGTCAGGTACAGGCTGAAGAACTAGCTTGTCCAACCAAGTATGAAGGCATTGAGCTAAGCGATAGTCAAAAAACAGAATTACAAGCACTGCAAGGAGATTTGGATACTCAAATTGATGCAATCTTAGCCACCTCTACTGAGGCAGACTCTCCTGAAGCAGAAGAACAGCTGGCTCAATTAGAAGAAGAGTTTGATAGCCAAGTGACCGCTCTTCTCTCTCCTGAACAAGAAGAGCAAGTGGGACAGTTAGATGCCTGGGCAGAAGATCGCATCGCTTCCATTGCGCCTGAGTTGCTAACTGCAGCAGAGGAAGAACCAGCATTAACCCCTGAACAAGAAGCTGCATTAGATACGGTTGAAGAACAATATGATCAATACTTTAAAAGTCTCTTAACCCCCGAGCAGAAGCAGCAAGTGGTTTTGATGGAAGAAGAATTTGATGCAGAAGTAGACGCATCAGGATTGGGGCTGAGTGCTGAACAAGAAGCCGGTATTGAGATGGCTGAAGCCGCATTTGAAGAGGACGTTATGGGTATTCTGACCGATGAACAACGTCAGCAAATCGACGACAATCTAGCCGCTTGTGCGGCTCCTGAAACCGCTCCTGAAACCGCTCCCGAAGCCGCTCCCGAAGCCGCTCCTGACCCCGAAGAAACCTTCTAGGGGACGGTGCATCCATCAGAGCCGCTCTCTGTTAGGAATGCTTTGACACAGCTCATGGTGACCTATCTGGGAACTTCATGGCCCCTAGGAATTGGAACCATGAAATTGGGCCTATGATGGTCATACATGAGCCGTGTTATCAATGCCCTAATGAGTTCGCCCCGCATCCATCCAGATACCATCGACGATGTCCGCCAGCGAGCAGACATCGTCGATGTGGTGTCTGAGCATGTAGTCCTCAAAAAACAGGGCAAGGACTTCACTGGTCTTTGTCCGTTTCACGATGACAAGTCCCCCAGCTTTAGTGTTAGTCCTTCCAAGCAGTTTTATTACTGCTTTAGCTGTGGCGCAGGTGGCAATGCGTTTAAGTTTTTGATGGAGCTGGGGCAGCAGTCATTTGCTGAGGTGGTCCTGGACCTGGCACGACGCTACCAGATACCGGTCAAAACTCTAGAACCGGCAAAACAGCAGGAGTATCAGCGCACAGTCACCCTGCGAGAGCAGCTATTTGAAATCCTTACAGTGACGGCAAAATTCTATGAACATGCTTTGTATCAAAGCGTGGGGCAACAGGCGCTGGAGTATCTGCGATCGCAACGTCAATTTAGCGACGATACCCTGAAACGGTTTACCTTTGGCTATGCTCCCGACGGCTGGCAGGCCCTCTATGGCTATCTGATCGAGCAAAAAAACTACTCGGTGAAGCTGGTCGAACAGGCTGGGTTGATTGTCCCCAACAAAAACGGCACAGGCTACTACGACCGCTTTCGCGACCGCATCATGGTGCCCATTCACGATAGCAACGGACGCATCATTGGCTTTGGAGGACGCTGTCTTGGAGATGCTAAGCCCAAGTACTTAAACTCGCCAGAGACGGAACTATTTGATAAAAGTAAGACGCTGTATGGGTTAGATAAGGCTAAGGGTGCGATCTCAAAACAAGACCGTGCCATCGTTGTCGAAGGCTACTTTGATGTAATCGCGCTCCATGCTGCAGGCATTACCAATGCTGTCGCCTCCCTCGGCACGGCCCTGAATGCGGGGCAGGTACGCCAGCTCCTCCGCTATACCGAATCTAAACAAATCGTTTTTAACTTCGACGCCGATGCGGCTGGTGTTAAAGCCGCTCAACGCGCCATTGGCGAAGTGGCTGAAATGGCCCATCGAGGCGATGTCCAGCTGCGGATTCTCAACATCCCCGACGGTAAGGACCCAGACGATTACCTGAAAATCCACGTTGCCGACGAATACAATGCCCTAGTGGACGCCGCCCCTCTCTGGCTTGACTGGCAAATCCAACAAACCTTGGAAGGGGTTAACCTCAAACAAGCTGACCAATTTCAAAAGGCCTCTCAGGACATCGTCAAACTGTTAGCCGATATTGCCAACGCCGATACCCGTACCCACTATATTCGTCACTGCGCCGAAATCTTTAGCCAGGGGGATGCTCGCTTAGTACCATTACTGGCGGAAAACTTTCTGGCCCAAGTCCGTCGTCAACGGCGCTCACCAGAAGACTCTCCCAAAAATATTAAAGTCGCCATTAAAAAGAGTGCCCTTGAAGAGGCAGAAGGCTGGTTGCTCAGGGTATACATCCATATGCCCAACAACCGCCAGGATATTAAAAATGCTCTAGAAGAAAGAGACCTACAGCTAAGCTTTTCCCATCATCGTGCTCTCTGGCGCATGATGCTACAATGGCAAACCACCGATGAAGACCAGGCTGAATCATCTCCAACCTTGCTATTGGAACAACTCCGCAATCTTGCCTCAGAATCCACCGGTCCCCTTGCCCAGGTCCACCACCTGCTTTACCTGGATGAAAAAACACAGCGCGATATTCTCCGTGCACCCTTGATTATTCGAGCCTCCATAGCCTGCATGGAGAAAACCCTATGTGAAAAACGCTATCGTTATTTTCTCAAACTATGGGAAGAAACCGACATGGACACCCACCCCGACGAATGCGCCTATTATCAAAAACAAAGTTATGCCGAGAAAAAACGCATCGCTGAACTGGAGCGAGAACGTCAGGTGGCTTTTGAAGACTTGGCGAGTTTACCTTGGGTTGGTGAATTTTATGGCCAATTAGACGGTTAAAAAGGCATCAGGCCAACGCTAGTTTCGATTTCCTTTAAATAATCGTCCCCAGCCAGTACCAGGACCATCTACTTCAAAGCGAGCCTCTAAATTCTTATGACTATAGTGGCGGAAAGAACCATCCGTTGAACCAGGGTAACCACCATTTACTAGATCCATATCACCATAGGGGTCATGGATAAACATGCCAGTATCGTCATACCCCACCGCCAAAATCATATGACCACCACCACGGGGCGCACTCACTGGTCCCTTATGTAACACCCCCATAACCACAGGACGACCAGTATCAAGCTCTTTTTTCACATCATTCATAGAGAGTGTGGTATGCCATGCAGACTCAACACCAATGCTCTCTAGGGCTCTTGTTTGAGCATTGTGGTCAGTGGTATCTCCGTAGGTTTCTACTTTAGGCAGATAGAAGTTCAAATCTGCATTCTGGTCCTCACCACAGTCTTGCCAGAGGGATGTTTTCATATACAGTGCCCCCATCCAGCAGCTGGCCGTATTACATGTACGGTGGGCCTGGGCCGCATTATCACGCTGGGAGAAATACATAACGGGTAGCTTTTTGCCCTTTTGGGCTGGCTTAGCAGTGGTGGCTTTTGCAGCCTTAGCTTTTGCAACTGTAGCTTTTGCAGCCGCCGTCGGCGCGATCGCAGGCATCTTAACTAAGCCCTGAGATTGCAGGTGCTTCAGAATGCCAGCTGCCCCCATATGCTGAGTTTTTTCTCCCAGGATATTGGTACTCCCCCAGACCCAGGCTGACTCATCACCGGCACCATCCTGAAAACCATTCCAAAGATCAAACCCCCATAGGTAGGCCGCTAACGTACGAGTTGTTGCTTTGTTAAATTTTTTAGCAATTAGCACCTTAGCAACTTGCTTTTCAAATAGTGCAGGCTCTCGAAAGTTCCACTCTTTGTAATGGAGAATGCCGATAAACCACCAGGGCACCGTAGTGGCTTTTTCAACGGCTTCATAGTGTGATTGGAGCTCTACCATCCGCCTGACAATACCCTGAGCTAGCCCCTGAGCCTCTGACCGAACCGCACATCGAGCATATGCCTGCTTATACTCTGCATGAATATCTGCTTTCAATATCCGGCTCATAATGTCACATCTTATCCATTCAAAAAATACTTAACCCTGACGGGTTCATACAGCACATACCCTGCTCCATGAGGATGTGTGTACGTCAAGTTAACCCTGTAACTTTTAGCTATTAAATGAGCTATTAAATGAAGGGCTTTTGGGATTTACTATCCAACTAACCTGATAAATGCCATGTTACCCAGTTTCTGGCTCTTTCTGGATCATTTAAATCGGTGATACAAGATACCTGATTTTCCTCTCAGACCTGAGGGCACTCTAGCACGGGGATTCTTACTGCCCATTATGTCTGATCAAGACCTAGGACTTTATGGTGAACAATTAGTGAAGGATTGGCTGATCCAACAGGGTTGGGAAATCCTTTACCAGCGATGGCAGTGTCGCTGGGGAGAGTTAGATATTGTTGCCCAAGGCTACAACGCCCAAGGTGGAAAGCTCAGCAGCCAGATGCTGGCATTTGTTGAAGTCAAAACTCGTAGTCGAGGCAACTGGGATTTGGATGGACTGTTATCCATTACCCCAGCGAAGCAACGAAAACTCTGGACTACTGCTCGACTATTTTTGACCCGTCACCCTCATCTGGCACAGTTACCCTGCCGTTTGGATGTAGCTCTAGTTAGCTGTCACACCACACAGCAAAAATCTGATAGAGCCCAGTTACAGCTGCCAAATGACCAAAGATATTTGATTCTGCAGGACTACATGGTCAATGCAATTTCCGGCTAAATCTAAACCTTGAAGAAGGATGGGCAATGCCCACCCTCCGCAGCAAAATTTTCTATGCTAGTGTTTCGGGGCAATAGCCCAGCCCCTGCACGAATTGCTTGCGAAATTCTTCAATTTCGTAGCGATCAGGTTTGCCGTGGGAAACAACAGCTACCTGGTAGCGTCGCATTACATCTGCTGCCGTCTGTCCTGTTTCCAGACCCCACAAGGCCATACGAATACGGTAACCAGGAGTCGTTCGCCCACCAACTTCATCGAGAAAGGCCTGAAAATTAGACGCGGTATCAGCAGCAACGCTCTCGTGTAACCTGATGCGAATCACCCAACCGTCAATGCGATGAATAACGCTTACAAACTCTAATGGCAGCTGAGTGAGGCGATGTAGCCGCTCAACAACCCGCAGAACAAGACTGGCATTGGATAGATAGTAAACGTAATCCATAGGTATAAAGCGGTGCTACAGTCTAGATCATCTAAATCATGTAGGCAGCCGGTCCACAGAACACTTGGTTATATAGTCTGGCATTAAATCTATCGACTGAGTAACGGTGGTAAGACGCCTTTATCAAAAAATCAACGATAGTTTGCCTGCCATTTCTTTTTCCCATGCCCCTATCTAATAGCCGTAAACCCTATAAAATAAAGGATTCAACCAGTTCGCATAATACGAGCAGCGATTATTCCTTGGCGGCTTATCAGTACGACTTACCAACAAATCTGATTGCCCAGGAACCAGCCACACCTCGAGATTGCTCTCGGTTGATGGTTGTTGCATCCAAGACTAAACATCAGCATGTCTATTTTAGAGACTTGCCCCAGTTTTTAGGTTCCGGAGATTTGCTCGTAATCAATAATACGCGAGTAATACCGGCAAGAATGTATGGATACAAACCAAGTGGAGCAAAGGTTGAAGTTTTATTACTAGAGCCACGCCCTCCTCAATGGCTGGCACTAGTAAAACCAGGACGACGCTTAAAACCCGGCAGCTGCATCCACTTTGGACCAGATGTAAAGAGGCCGTTACTAAAAGCGTATGTGGAAGCGTGCGATCGCACTACTAATGGACGACTGCTAACCTTCGAGTCCACCACAGATGCCTCGGTGGACGAGCTCATGACATCTTTAGGAGAAGTCCCTCTACCGCCTTACATTACGCAATCCCAGGCAGAACCAGACCAGTATCAAACCATCTATGCCCAGCACCCTGGCGCGGTAGCAGCGCCAACAGCGGGTCTACACTTTACACCAGAGGTATTTCGAAACTTAAAAGCCAAAGGAATTCAACGGGCTGAAGTCACCTTACACGTGGGCCTAGGCACCTTTCGCCCAGTCGAATCTGAAGCCATCACCGAGCATCAGATGCATGCAGAATGGGTGGATTTACCCCAATCCACCGTAGATCTGATCAGCGAGACCAAAGCCCGAGGTAATCGCATCTTTGCGGTAGGCACTACTACGGTACGGACACTGGAGGGCATAGCCACCCAAGAAGGCCACCTCAAAGCCTACCAAGGTCCAGTTAACTTGTTTATTTATCCAGGCTATCAGTGGAAAGTAATCGACGGATTAATCACCAATTTTCATCTACCTGGCTCCAGCCTACTGATGTTGGTGAGTAGCCTGGTAGGCCGCCAACGTTTGATGGATCTTTATCAAGAGGCGATTCAACAAAACTATCGTTTCTATTCCTTCGGTGACGCTATGGTAATTTTGCCGGAGGCCCATCTCCATCTCCAGGGAACTCCACCGTAGTCTATGCGTCATTTTCCATGTCCCCCATGGAGAACGTGTCATCGTACGGACTTATTTTTAGGGTTATGTTACGAGACCGTTCTCCCTTTCTTACCTGGGTTTGCAGACCATTTCAGGACGTTACTGCGAACATGCACAAAAGATAAGCTTGCTTTCCATCAATACAGGTTTACTATAGTGGGTGACCCTGAATTCTCCCCCTTATGATTCCATCGGCTTCTAATGATCCGGACAGTCCAGTTATTGGCACAGTCAAAGGTCCTGGAGAAGACGGCAATCAGTACGTATTTATCACCGCTGATAACCACCAGGTAAAAATTGGCGAGTTTGTCTTCTATAAAATCGATGCGCCTGATGGCGACACCTGGGAAATCTTAGGCAAGATTTCTGACCGTCGGCTAATCGACCATTTACCCGACCGCATTTTTGCCGATACTCAAATCAGTCCAGACACGATTGCTTCACTGATCGGATTTGCCTACCCCAACCCAGAAATTTACGAAGTAACCGTGGACGTGATCGGCTACTTCCACCCAGCCCTCGGGTTTATTAACCCCCGTATCACGCCCGATCCAGGAGCCAAGGTCTGCATTGCAGCCGACAGTCGTTTACAGCAAGTCGTCAATAAAAAGCAACCGGGAGAGGTGGGCTCCGCTCAAATTGGCTCACTGTTGCTGCGGCCTGGGGGCTCAGTCCCTGTGGCTTTAGACGTCAAAGAGATTGTCAGTACCCATATGGCTATTTTGGCAGGCACTGGCTCTGGAAAAAGCTATACCGCCGGGGTCTTGATCGAGGAATTTCTCCAGCCTTACAACCGAGCAGCGGTCCTAATTTTTGACCCCCACGGTGAGTACAATACCCTGTCAGAAATGCGTGGGCATTCGGCTTTTCAGGCCAGTGATGGCTATGCCCCAAAGGTCCAAATTCTCACCCCCGAGGACATCCAAATCCGGATGTCCTCGCTGGACTATTACGACATTCTCACGCTGCTGCCAGAAATGAGCGATCGTCAGCAGTCGATTCTTAACAAAGCCTTTACCATCTTGGGTAAACACAAGCGAGGCGACTATCGGTGGAATGTCAACGACTTGATTGCAGCTGTCTATGAAGCTGACACCACCGCTGATGATGAGGGCAACGACAAAGTGGGGTCGTCAGCTCCGGCATTGGAATGGAAGCTAGACCGGTTGGCTCGCTCTCCCTATTTCCACCAGGTCAATCACATGGCTCCCCGTGACCTCTTTGAGCCAGGCCAGGTGACCGTACTGCAGATGAATGAAATCAGTCAGGAGGAGCAGCAGGTTATTTGTGCGGCAGTGCTGCGGCAAAGCTACCACGCCCGCATTAATACTGCCCGCGACAAAATCGAAGCGGGGGACGAAAACTATCTTCCTTTTCCGGTGTTTGTGTTGATTGAAGAATCTCACCGCTTTGCACCCGCCAAGGAACCATCACGGTGCAAAGCCGTACTACGTACGATCCTCAGCGAAGGTCGTAAATTTGGCCTGGGGGTGGGCCTAATTACCCAGCGCCCTGGCAAGCTGGATTCCGATGTGTTGTCCCAATGTATGAGTCAATTTCTCATGCGGATTGTAAACCCGGTGGATCAAGAAAGCCTCAAATATGGCGTTGAAGCTGCTGGACGCGACTTGCTCAAGGAGCTACCGGCCCTGACCAAGGGCCAGGTGATTATCTCAGGTGCCTGCGTCAATACGCCGGTCCTCTGTCAGGTCCGTAAGCGGATGACTCAACACGGTGGCGAAACACTTAATGCCCCCCACGAGTGGCAGGGGTATTTTCAAAAACATCGGCTCCGGACTCAGCAAATTAAAGCCGCCCCTGTGGCAGCTAAACCCCAGGCCGCCACATTTAAGGGCGTCAGCATTGAGTAATTCGGGCTAATTGAGCTGTCGGGCTTTTTGCAGAAGACTCTCGCTATTTGACCGATAGGCATTGACCCTATCCTGAGCAATTTGATAACGCTCGTCTGATGTAGGCACTTCTGCCATCAAATCAGAGGCTTGCTGCCAACGTGCTGCAAGCGCTAACCAGTCAGCTGAGGTCTCGGCAGTTAGACCATCCTTGGCCGCTTTCTCAGCAATGCGTACTGCACGCGCAAAGGAATCATAGGATTCAGGCAACGGTAGCTGCTCAACCGTCTGTTGCTCAGACAAATTAGCGACAGAGGTTGCTACGGTCTCAGACCGGTTTAGATAGGCCCAGATACCCACACCTGCTATCAGCAGAGCAACAGACAGGCCACCAATGATACCGCTCAGAAATGTCTTACGCTGACGCAAATCTGATTTGGATGCGCCTTCAGGCATGTCCACCCGCCACTTAGGACGTCTTAGATCACGTACTATACGTTTAAACCAATGGGGCTGCTTCAAGGTAATCACTTCCGCCCAAAGCAATTTACTCTGAGGATCGCGGCTGATTTCCTCAAACCACAACAGCTGCTGCTCTTGCACCAAACGACTGTTGATCTTGACCCGTCGAATACGTCGCGGTGAAATTGTCTCAAGAATGCGGCGTATATCCTCTACAACTACTGCCTTCTCAAGCTGTTCATCGGTAGACGCTTCGCACAATAACTGAAGCACATTATCAACGAAGACAGCTCGGGTACGAATACCGCTATCGGCTAGTCGCTCATTGAGGATCTGAATAATAGCAGCAACGCTGCCATCTTGGGCTTGCCCAAAGACATCATTAACATCGGTAAGTGTAGTTGTAGACATAGGGACAGTCTCCGAGAGACTTTCGCTTCAATCATCCCAGCAAGGTAGAACACCTCATCAAAGTCGCCATCTGGTTATTTAACATATCCCAGGATGGGGCATTCAGGTTACCTCAAAATTGCCACAACTGCCCAACATAGCTGACAAGTTCAGTGTTTTTAACAGTGTGATTGAAATATTAAGCACCATGAATATGTTGAACGTCTTGACCACTAAGCAGATATTTAAACCTTGTCCACGTCCAGAAATGGAGTTTTTCCGTAGGGGAAACTACAGGTTTCAACTTGGACGTGGTTTAGATTCAACACTCCAGATGGGAAGTTTCGTTGAATTTTACAATTTTCCAACACTCGGGATTGTGCTGGTTGGCGTGATTCGAGGTGGGACCCAGGAGCCAAAATTCGAAGAGGGCGGTGTGGCGAATGGGAATTTGCCAGGTGCGATCGCATCCCAAAATCACCCGAATTAGCTGCTGTAGAAAGCCCCCATGGCTCACCAGCCACACCACATCACCGGGTATATGACGCCGCCAGAGTGTGTGATGCCAGCTGATAGCCCGCTGGTGGGCAGCCATCAGCGACTCTGCCCCAGGCACAGGCTGATAGTCCAAGGTCGCCGCTAGCTCAGCGCAAATGTGCGGATATCGATGACAAGCCTCTGCCCAGGTTAATCCTTGAAAAATACCTTGATGGAGTTCCTGCAGATCCGTTTCTAGCTGCAGTGAGCAGCCCGCGACCATTTCTAGATACCGCGCTGTTTGGACGGCTCGTTGTAGAGGGCTGCTATAAAGATGCGTCGGTTCAGGCTGACGCTGCAGATAAGCAGCTAACTGTCCAGCCTGCCACTGTCCCTTAGCTGACAAGGGGGTAGACGTCTGTCCTTCCAAACGACCGTCAATATTGCCTTGCGATTCCCCATGGCGAATAAGCAATAATTTGAGATAGTTCGCCATTTTCTACTGGGCGGTAAGACTTGACATAATATTCGTGAAGTCTGGGTATGTATAAACTGCAAACAAAGCTAAAAAGACGCCTACGAAGCGTTTACAGGGAAACGTTTACAATGTAAGCGTCTTAACAAGAAAACTATTCCATGCTGCTTAAGTCCACCACACGCCATATCCATATCTTTGCGGCAGAAATCGAGAACAATGAACTGGTGCCCAGCGACAGCCAGCTCACCTTAGATATTGATCCCGACAATGAGTTTAACTGGTCCGATGAATCGCTCCAGCAAGTCTATAGGGAGTTTGATCGACTGGTTGAAAATGCCACAGGCGAAGCCCTGACAGATTACAATCTCCGCCGCATTGGGTCTGACCTTGAACATTTTGTCAGAACCTTATTACAGTCAGGGCAGATTAGCTATAACCTGAGAAGCCGGGTGCTGAACTATAGTATGGGCCTACCCCGCGTGGTTTCTGAGAGTGATTAAGTGTCCCAATCCCGAATGTCATGCCATCAATCCGGAGGGTAACGAACACTGCACCTCCTGTCAGACTTTCTTGCCCCATCGATACCTATGGGCAGTGGGTCAACAGGAGTTAACATCTGAACAGCTGGGTAAACGCTATGTTTGGCAGCATCAGCGGATCGTACTAGACACTGAGCCTGGGAACCCACCACCATCACCTGAGCCAATGCCACATCATATTTGGCCGTATTTGATTTTAGCGCCCCACGGTCTTCATGTACCCCAGCCCTACGCTCTTCTTGCCAAAGGTCCTGGCCATGATGAACTACTTTTGCTAGACAGTGCCGCCATTGCAGTTACACCAGGCGAACGAATACCCAAACTTTTACCATCCCTGGAAACCGAATGGCCTCATGTTTCGCCCCTGAGGCAACTCAATTGGCTTTGGCAGATAGCTACGTTATGGCCAGACTTTACCGAGCAGCAGGTGGCTAGCAGTTTATTACTCAGTACACATATACGAGTACATGGCTCATTAGTCCGTCTATTGGAGCTATCGAAAGATTCACAGCCTGTCACCCTGAGGGAATTGGGGGCATTCTGGCAAACGTTAATACCGCACGCCCAGCCCTCTATTCATGACTTTTTTGAACGTCTGTGCACCCAACTACTAAAGGGAGAAATTACTAACCCAGAGGTCTTGTCATCCTGCTTAGATGAAGCCATTGGCACTGCCGTTAGCGGCTATCAGGTTGATTGTGGTCTATCGGTACAAACCGATAGAGGTCCGAGCCGTAAACGAAATGAAGATGCCTGCTATCCAGACAGCGGCAACACCCAGACCCATGCTGTAGGTCCCAAGGCTAACCGGAGACATAGAACACCCCTATTACTGTTAGTTTGTGATGGCATTGGCGGCCATGAAGGGGGCGATGTCGCTAGTAGATTAGCGATCGCAACCATTAAACAGGAACTGACCTCCTTGCTAGAGTGGCTGACCGATGATCCACTCCACGACCCAGGCACCATTACCCTGGCTATCGAACAAGCTATCTGCGCAGCGAACGACAATATTTCACAGCATAATGATCAGGGTCAGCGACAGGCTCGCGATCGCATGGGTACAACCCTGGTGATGGCTCTAATTGTCGGTGTGCACATTTACATTGCTCACGTAGGAGACAGTAGAGCCTATCGCATTAGTACCAACAGCTGCAGCCAGATCACCTTTGATGATGATGTAGCAGCCCGCGAGGTTCGCCTGGGTTATAGCTTCTATGCCGATGTTGTCAATCGCCCAGGAACTGGAGCTTTGATCCAGGCATTAGGCATGGGTAGCTCATCAGCACTACATGTGGTCGTTCAGCGGCTGATTCTGGACGAAGACATCGTTTTACTTCTGTGCTCTGATGGCTTGAGCGACTATGATCGCGTTGAGCAGAGCTGGAAAAGCGAGCTTTTGCCCATCCTTACTAGAAAGCTTAAGACCACCAAAGCAGTCACCAGTCTGGTGCAGCTTGCCAATACCTACAACGGCCATGACAACATCACAGTCGGTGTGGTGGCAGGTCATATTCAATCACTAAAGCCAACAAAAATTCCTTTACCATTACCTGATCATGCATCTGTCACCGTTGCCCCTAAGCCATTCGAAAAACCTTCAGCAACATCCCACCAGCCAACAGTCGTTATTCGGGATGCCCCTTCTGTCCAAAAATCCAATAGTTCTTGGTCCTTACTCTTAGGGCTATCGGGATTGCTGGGGGCAGTGACAGCCTTGACTATGGTGTTTTTTAGGGAGGAGCCAGTGGCATCTCCCCCCAGTACAGCCCCAATTCTGCCTGAAAGCATTCAAGATCAACTTGGTCAAAATGCTGGGAGTGTTGGCATTGATGACAATGAGCGCGCGACTCCTTCCCTCTCACCCAGAAGCTACTTGCAGCTAGATAGACCAGTATCGTTATTAGCAGTGCCTCAGATAGATGGCAACGATGACAATAAACTCAAGCAGTTGCCAGATGGTGCCATCGTCCAGGTAATAACTCGTCAAGACTTGGCTGCCGATCAGTCTCGCTGGGTAAAATTAAAGGTCTGTGCTGTTACTACCATAGACCAACCTAACGAGCAGACCACGACGGAGGCATCTGAACAAATTATCAATGAATTAAATCAGTCCACTCCAGATTCAACTGTCACATCACCTGAGGCAACGTCACTAATCTCTGGGTCAGAAGGCTGGGTGCTTGAGGCACAACTAGCGCCTATTGTTCGTGCAGCTGAGGTGCTCAACTGTCCATCTGAATAAGTTTGTATTGTATTTATCCTTTGGCAGGACGTTTATGACCGCTTCCATGTCATCTTCAGAGTCACTTTGTCTATGGCTTGCTCTGGATAGGCTCACCGCCGCCGATCCAGAACATTACGCTATTTGGGTACTTAAATCTCCCTATCCCAGTGGTCATGTACACCACGACCGGATTTGGAATCACACCCTGTCCCAAGCTTGGGAAAACTGGCAATCGATGTTTTCCTTGCGGGGCCTACCCCAAGTCCCCCATGTGCCGTCGGCCTATGTGCCCCAACTCATGATCGATGACAGCAACGATGCTCCCAAATCTAGTCAATCCAACAGCTACAGCAGTCGATTGATGCAGCATCTAGGCCTAAATCTATGGCAATGGCTATTTGATGGACCGGTCCAGAGTAGCCTCGATCACAGTCGTGGCATTGCCCAAGGTCAGAGCACAGTGATGCGACTACGGTTAGAGGTGCGTGATCCGGAACTAATCAGCGTCCCCTGGGAAATCATGCAGTCCCAACCCGGCCGACCGGCAGTCGCCCTGAACCAGCAAATTTTATTTAGCCGCACTACCAGCGATGTCGACCCTCTGGCCGATTGGGGATTGGACAATGGCTTAAAGATATTGCTAGTGGTCGGCCATGACGATCGAACAGCTCCAGACGATCGAGCGGCCGCTACCTTAAGCCTGGAAAAAGAAGCAGAACTACTCAAGAGCATTCTAGAAAGCCGCAGGGAGTCCAAACCAGGGCAACGGGTGGTACGCCAGGTGGATATCCTACTACAGCCATCTCCTGCAGAGCTGATTCAGCATTTAGAGCGCTATCGCTACAACGTATTTTTCTATGCTGGCCATGGTATTCCTGCGCCAGATGGCGGTTTGCTATTTCTACAGGCCGAGTCAACCCTCAATGGCACTGAGCTTGCCCAAGTACTCACACGCTGCCGGGTCAAATTAGCAGTATTTAATACCTGCTGGGGAGCTCAGCCGGAACGCAGTGGCCAGCAAGCCATTCCCCGCAGCAGCCTAGCAGAAGTGTTATTACACCATGGTGTTCCCGCTGTTCTGGCAATGCGGGATTCGATCGCAGATGACGAGGCCCTGAGCTTTATTCAGGTATTTGCCCAAGTATTAGCAGAGCGCAAAACTGTAGACGAAGCAGTTGCGATCGCACGTCAACACTTGCTCACCCTCTACAAGTTTAACCAGCCCGCATGGACCCTACCGGTGCTCTATATGCACCCTGACTTTGACGGCGAGCTACTCACCCCAATTCCTACGGACATCACCCGACTACCGGGTGATTCTGGTATTGGTGGACGCACTGCCAACCACACCATTAGTCTTCGTGAAATCGGAGGTGATGGCAAAGTCTGGCCCATCTATCGCGGCCTGATGCGGGTGGGACGGCTACCCGATAACGATTTGGTGATATCAGAGCCATGGGTATCTAGCAAACATGCTGAAATCTTCTACCGTCGAGCCGCCGCAGAAGACGCCCAAGAGCCTACATATTTTTTGCGCGACTTCTCCCGTTACGGGACCTACTACCTGAATACCCAAGGCTGGCAGCAAATTCATCGCCAAGAAATTCCTTTATCATCGGGCATGCAGCTACGGTTCGGCAGTTCTGACGGTTGCTTGCTAGAATTCATTATTGAACCCGCAACCCAGGCCTAGATTTTTCATAATCTAGACATATGAGGACTACACCCCAACATTTTTTAGTGTTTGGGTCTACGAACTTACGTTTTTTGGCGTAAGTTTGCCGTAAGTTCAACATTAGATGCGGAACACCTGGAATCAAGCATGTATCCTCTTCCTGTCACAGCTCAATGAACTTATGGGAGGGTAAAACTACCATGGTCAACCAAAAACAGTCTTCGTCTAATCAGCACTTATCCACAGAAACCAACGCTCAGCAGGAAATGCTGCAGTCTATTCTGTCTCCTCAGCAGCCCTATCCATGGACACCGTCTGACGCGTCTGATTACTTTACCAATGCCACTGATACCAATACTGAACTCGCTTTCTCAGATGAGGAAGCTCAGCTTGGATGGCAAAACCTCTCAGCTCAACTTGACCAGCTCTGGAATGGCTCCACCTCCTTACAAGCAGCCCTAGCCCAGCGATTTACCCGTCGCTTATCACAAGATGTGATTGAGCAAATTACTGCCAAAGCTACTCAGGTAATCAACACAGGTCGCCCCTTAGCAGAGCAGCTAATCACCTGCGTTCGCGACACTCTCACTGGGTGGGATGAAGCCGACTTACAAGTAATGGCTCGGCCTTTAGCCCATGCTATGCGGGGTCAAGAGGAAATCTTAGACGCGACTATCAACTCCGTGCGGGATATCGAGTGGGAAGCCCTATCCCCTATGGAACAAGCCCGTATTAGCTTGGCTGCAGCCAGATGGGCGATCGACCATGCCAAAGAGCAGGGATAAAGACCACAGCGTCTAAAGAAACATTTCAGTTACGAGCTGTGACTCCGAGGCTCTTTTAACCTCAGAGAGGTCTATCTAATGAGTGAGGACACCTATGCAGCTGATTGGTATGCTCGATTCGCCCTACGTCAGACGGGTCGCCATTTCTCTAAAGCGTTTGGGTATTCCATTTGAGCATCGGCCTCTGTCGGTATTCCGTGATTTCGAGGCCTTTAGTGCTATTAATCCCATCGTCAAAGCACCTACCCTGGTTACTGACGACGGCACTGTATTAATGGACTCCACACTGATCCTGCAGCACATTGAAGGGCTCTCAGAAAAAAGCCTGATGCCTGATGCTCATCAGGCCGAAGCACTTCGGTTAATTGGCCTCGCCCTAATGGCCTGCGATAAAACTGTACAAATTGTCTACGAGCGCACTCTGCGCCCTACCGAAAAACAACATCAGCCGTGGCTAGATCGAGTCACCAGGCAGCTCCAGGCAGCCTATGGACAGCTTGAAAAGAGCATTCACAAGCTCACCTTGGGTCCATTGCTGCAGGCGGATATAACCACTGCAGTAGCTTGGAGGTTTACCCAACTCTATACAGCCGATGTAGTCACCCCTGCTGTATATCCTCAGCTGGCCGCATTTTCTGCCCAAGCTGAAGCATTGCCAGAGTTTGTCTCTACACCAATAGAGTAGGTTTTGAAGCAATGGGGCAAAGCTTTCCCAAAGTAAAAATCATCGCTGTTGGCAAAATCAAAAAAGGCTGGCTGAAAGACGGCATTAACCTTTATGCTCAGCGCCTGCCCGAATTCGAGATAACAGAAATCAAGGACAGCACACCCACAAATGAAGCGCAAAAAGTACTGGATTCGCTCAAAACTTACGACAAGCTAGTGGTGCTTTCAGAAGATGGCAAGCATTTTGACTCAGCTATGTTTAGCAATTGGTTAGGCCAAGAAGCCTCTGGTACCTTAGTATTTTTTATTGGCGGGCCAACGGGAGTCAGCAAGCATTTAAAGCAAGCAGCATATCAAGTTATTAGCCTATCAGCGATGACATTTCCCCATGAATTAGCACGCTTATTACTATTGGAACAGCTTTACCGGGGTAAAACCATTTTGCAAGGTGGGCATTATCACAAATAAAACATCAATTTCTACAACAGCTACTTTTGCCACAACAAACTCGGCAGATTACCCACATATATTTCATCACAGTCACCAACTTAAAGTGGGACGTTTTTCCAAGGATAGAATTCAGAATATAGGAGATAGAAGTCTTGCCCCTTCTACATTCTTACTCCTATATTCTAGATTCATACCCAACCAAAATTTCCCTGTTTAGGTGGGTACCCTTCATCACTACATATGTCAAGCACTAATAAAGGCTATTCATTTTTTCACAACATTTCCTGAATTGACTACTCAGCCTAACGTCTAAGCACCAATCTATAGTACTGTAAAGCTTTGTAAATCAACTTTAAGGTTCGATGGGAGCAATCCTTACCAGTCTGCAAAACATCTGAACTAAAAGGTCGATTTTAGACGTTAAGCGTAGGTAATAAGTGCAATTAACTACCCGCCCAACTGGGTCTTCGACCCCTTCTACACGTGAGCTTCCATTTACCCGAAAAGATCTCAAAGATGCAATTCCGGATTATTGTTTTCAACCCTCTACAGGTCGTTCCCTAGCCTACTTTTTTTTTGATATTGGCATTATTGCTGGTCTCTATTGGATAGCCTATAGCCTTAATTCTTGGCTATTTTTTCCCATATTTTGGCTAATGCAAGGCACCATGTTCTGGGCATTGTTTGTTGTTGGTCACGATTGCGGGCATCGATCTTTTTCAAAGCACATGTGGCTCAACAATCTTATTGGTCACCTAAGCCATACGCCTATTTTGGTACCATTTCACGGCTGGCGTATTAGTCATCGAACACACCACGCTAACACCGGCAATATCGACACTGACGAAAGCTGGTATCCGGTTTCTGAGAAAATTTACAACGAAATGGATGCGATTGGAAAAGCCATTCGTTTCAATCTGTTTCTTCTCGCCTATCCATTTTATTTATTTAAACGTTCTCCGGGTCGAAAAGGCTCTCATTTTATGCCAGGCAGCGATCTATTTCGCCCCTCAGAAAAGCAGGATGTCATCACTAGCACTGTTTTATGGACGCTGTTTGTCGGATTTTTAGGCTGGATTGGTTTACAGTTTGGGTTCGTCTTTTTACTGAAGTTCTATGTAATGCCCTATCTGGTATTTGTAATTTGGCTAGATTTAGTCACATTCTTACACCATACAGATCCCGATGTTCCCTGGTATCGTAACGATAGCTGGTATTTCCTCAAAGGTGCCCTATCTACGATTGATCGTGATTATGGGTTTATTAACACCATTCATCACAACATTGGTACCCATGTAGCCCATCACATCTTTTTGAATATGCCTCACTACTATCTCAAAGATGCAACAGAGGCGATTAAACCAATTTTAGGAGACTATTATCGCGAATCCAAAGACTCTATTTGGAAAAGCTTTTGGCGTTCAGCCCGTAAGTGTATCTTTGTCCCCAACGAAGGTCAAAAGGTATACTATCAATCTAGACGCTAGTTATTAACAGCTATGCAAATATCCTGATTTATTAGGAAACTTGCATGTCAGATTGGCTTTCTAAATCAAAGCTTTCCAAGCTATTTAGAGTCTTCTTCTATTCGCTAACGTAACAGAAATGGAGCCACAGTACTTGTGGCTCCATTTCTGTTACGAGATGTTCTTAAGCTTCAAGGCGTTAACCAGCGCCTAACTTTTTCTTTACTAATGCCTGAACTTTTGCACCATCAGCCTTACCCTTCATCTGTTTCATAGCAGGTCCCATAACTTTCCCCATATCTCGGGGCCCGCTCGCTCCGGTTTTAGCGATTAGCTCGTCAATCACCGTTTCGATTTCATCATCGGACATTTGCTCAGGCAAATACTCCTGTAAAATTACTAGCTCCTGGGCTTCTTTCTCAGCAAGGTCATCACGACCCGCATTTTTATACTGTTCAATTGAGTCTTTGCGCTGCTTGGCCAGCTGAGTGACCACTTCAATTTCCTGTTCAGGGGTCAGGGCATCTTGCCCTTTAGGACGTACCTCTGTTTCTTTTTCAAGAATCACTTTCTTAATGCTGCGTACGGTTTCTAAGCGCACCTTGTCGCGCGCTTTCATGGCAGCTTTGATTTCATCACTGATACGGTCTTTGAGAGACATGATTGCAAAAGATGTTTCAAAGAGAATGGGAAACTTTGCCTCGTTAAAAGACAAAGGCCTCAAAATCCTTCTCTTTAGAGAAAAGGATTTTGAGCAAGATAACCAGGTTAGTACTGAGGTATTGAAGGATCGACTTCACGGCTCCAGGCTAAGATGCCACCAGTCACGTTGGTACCCTCGATGCCAGCATCTTTAAGAATGGAGAGGGCCTTGGCAGAGCGTCCACCCATTTTGCAATGGGCAATTAGCTTATGGCCATTGACCAAATCACGTACTTTCTCGATACCAGCCCCGTTCTCAATTTCAGGGAGGGGAATCAATATTGACCCAGGAATATTAGCAATTTCATACTCATTAGGGTTACGTACGTCTAGCAGCACATAGTCATCACTGCCGCTATCGAGTAAGCTCTTCAACTCTGTCACACTCATTTCTGAAATGGCAGCCTTCTGCTCTGCCTCAGCAGCCTGAGCATCAGGAATACCGCAGAACTGCTCGTAATCGATAAGCTTTTCAATCACAGGGCTAACTGGGTTAGGACGTAGCTTTAGCTCCCGGAATGTCATGTCTAAAGAGTTATAAAGCAACAATCGACCGCTGAGGGTATTACCTTCGCCCAAAATAATTTTGATGGTTTCAGTCGCTTGGATCACGCCGATGATGCCAGGCAAAATTCCTAGAACGCCACCTTCTGCACAGGAGGGGACTAGCCCCGGCGGTGGGGGCTCGGGATAGAGATCGCGATAGTTGGGACCATCCTCATAGTTAAAGACAGTGGCTTGCCCTTCAAAGCGGAAAATAGATCCGTAAACATTAGGCTTATTGAGCAGGACACAGGCATCGTTTACCAGGTAACGAGTGGGGAAATTATCAGTCCCATCGACAACAATGTCGTAAGGCTCAAATATCTTCAGGGCATTGTCGGAACTCAGCCGCGTGTTGTAGAGATCTACCTGGCAGTGGGGATTAATTTCGAGAATACGGTTTTTAGCAGACTCAATTTTGGGTTTATCCACCCAAGAGGTGCCATGAATGATTTGCCGCTGGAGGTTGGAATAGTCAACCACGTCAAAATCAACTAGGCCGATGCGTCCCACACCAGCTGCCGCTAGATAGAGGATCAGGGGAGAACCCAGACCACCCGTACCGATACACAGCACACTGGCAGCCTTGAGGCGTTTCTGACCATCAACACCAACTTCAGGCAAAATCAGATGCCGGGAGTAGCGTTCATAGTCTTCTTTAGTCAGTTGGATGTCATCCAGATTAGGATTCAGCATGGTTCCTTGAGAACAAAAAAAGAATGGAGAGGAGTCTGGTGAAACGCTGATGGGCAGCGTTAATTACTTTCAGGACGACAAGAGCGGCATTCGATCTCGAGCCGCAGATGCTGGAGCAATTCTCATGGGTTCGGGCTGAAATTGGTGGTTATCATCTAGTTGCCAATTTTGGAGATCGACAGCAGTACCACTACGAACAGAGACAATGATGTAAGCATAGCTAGACCACGCTAAGTCGCGATCGCAACCCGACGGTATAGCCTCAGCATCCGGATGAGAATGATACACACCAATAATAGCCAAGCCAGCTTTTCGGGCTTGGCGCTGAGTTTCCAATAAATCTTTGGGATCGATCCAATAGCGCCGTGACTTAGTCATAGCAGCTGAGGGCTCGTGCCCCGGTTCTGCTAAATTAATCGCCACATCAGAGGTCCAAGCATTCTCTAGCAGCACTAACTCAATTAATGTTTTTTCATTGGTCGTAGCATCAAAAGTGCCTACCAACAAACCACAGCCTTCGTAGGGATAGGCTTTCTCTGCATGGGCCTGCATGCGCTCAATATGCTCTTGGGTGAGATTCAGAGCCACCGTTAGACTGTATAAAATGCGTCAGATTTTTTATTGTATAGCAAACGTCCTGATGCACTCGGACGTTTGCTGGTGACATTGGAACTATCACCCGACGCTCTCAGCAGCGAGCAACGGTTCTAGGACTTTATCCATTGCCACAGACCGCGATGCTTTGAAAAGTAACCGATCGCCTGGTCGAATAAGTTGCTGGAGATGGGTTGCTAGGGTGACATGGCTATCGAATTGCTGATTGGGTACAGGCCCCGCTCCCTTGGCCATAGCCTCGGCTTCAGCCGGATCCGCCAGGATCAATAGCTGATCGATTTCCAAAGTCTGCACCACTTGACCAATAGTATGATGCAGCTCTACGGATTTATGCCCCAGCTCTTTCATCGTCCCTAGCACCGCAATGTGACGCTTACCAGGCTGATCTTTAAGCAGGCGTAAAGCAGCTGCCATGGACTCAGCACCGGCATTGTACGTTTCATCCAAGAGCACAATGTCCTTAGCCAGCTCATAGCGCCTAGCACGACCGGTAGGCATGTCTACCTTAAGGCCGTGGGCTAAACCATGCCAGTCCAGATTGAGGGCCTCAAGTGTTGTGATCGCACTCAAATAATTCAAAGCATTGTGTTGTCCTGCCAGAGGCAACGGTAAGGTAACCCCTTTTACTTCTAAGGTTTGCCCGTGAAGCTGACCATGCACATCGCCCCCGGCTAATCCATAGGTAATCGTTTTACCAGACCATACCTGAGCCGCTGTATCCATCAGCCTAGGGTTATCGTGATTGAGTACGGCAATACCATCAGCAGGCATATGCCCTAACAGCTCACACTTGGCATCAGCAATAGCCTGCTCCGATCCCAGTCGACCGATATGGGCTGTCCCCACATTTGTAATCACAGCGACATCAGGTTGGGCTATCTGGGTCAACAGGGCAATTTCTCCAGGGCCTCGCATCCCCATTTCCACTACAGCGTAGTTATGGTCAGGGGTAACCTCCAATAGGGTCTTAGGAACACCAATCTCATTATTAAAATTGGCACGGGTCTTATGTACAGAACCGTGGAGCCCTAACGCCGCTGAGATTAGCTCTTTAGTAGTCGTTTTACCTACAGAGCCCGTAATCGCCACCACCGGTAGACCCAACCGCTGTCGCCACCGCCGTCCCAGAGTTTGATAGGCCGCTAAGGTATCCAGCACTTCGATGCGGGGACTGTCTCCTGTGATTACTCCCTGACGAGTAATCACTGCGATCGCACCAGCCCCCATTGCCTGAGCAACAAACGCATGACCATCAAAACGCTCACCTTCTAGCGCCAAAAACAGATCCCCAGGCTGCAGCGTACGAGTATCTGTACTGACGCTTCCCACCATCTGCTCTAGATCAGTGGATGATACGGTATTTGCCACCAGCTGGTCACCCAGGGCATCCAAAACCTGACAAACAGGCATAAAGCTAGACATAATCAGCATTCAGATAAACTAAATCAAGCAGCTACAGCAGTGCCAATTCGTTGGCTATATATAAAATTGATGAAGTAAAGACAGTGAATTTACAGAAGCTTCAGCAGACCTTTCGTTAATCGCATACTATCTGAAAATTTGTACAGCTAAACTATGGGAAAGGCAGGTCTAATGTGTATTACATCACTGTTGCAGATTGAGGGGGATGTTAGGTTATCCATACGCAGTCTTTACGGTGCATGCAAAATCTACCAGTGTTTCTACCGTCCGGTTCTCGTGACTCCAGTTGAACCTTTGACAATTTGAGCATGTTTGCTTGATTACTTATCTAAATTTACTGCCCTTCGATAATTTCAAGTTTTTTCGTAAGTTTTCATGCTGTCTTAGGTCATCATATGCGGTTAAACTTGAGTTAGTTAGGCTTGGGTGAGTTTGACTGTAGTTGTGGTCGCCGTAACTTTTTCCTGTAGAGGTTTGTCTTTACTTAAGGTGTATTTGCTGAGGTTTCACTGGTGAATGTTCAATCAAGCTATTCACGTTCTGACTATGGAGCGCGATTAGTTAGTCCACAGGAACAAGTACTTTATGACCATTGGCTAGGCTGTGTAAATTCAGAGCAGCCCGATGTCCTAATTCAACGCTTCAATACCTTATTTCTTGACGGTACTGGATATGATGATCGCAATGTGGTCAGCAGCCTTGATACGATCCTTATGGACCGCCATGCTGACATGTATTTTCATCATATTTTGAACCGTTGCTGCCACATCCTCATCAATCGATGGCAAAAACACCGCGAATATCAGCCAGCTATTGCTGAACTCGTTACTCTGTTTGAGTACTCTCCTAGCCAGGGTGTACGTGAAGTATCACGTGCTCGTTCTGTACGCCGCCTGAGGGAAATCGTTGCTCAGTTCAGGAAAACCGAGCAATACCTGATGCTTAAGCGCCTGGTCCAGGTAATGTCTGAAGATAGTGAGCCTGGTTTGCATTCTCGCCAACCCTTGGGTACTTTGATTGGTCGTTATCCATACCTATACGAACACTGCCTATTGAGTGAAGAAAGCCCTCAAGAGCAGAAAACCCATGTACGCCGTATGCAGCATCAAGCTCAAAAGAAGGTAGAGCTGGATCTGTCCCAATATGTAAATTATCGGGTGCGACGATCTCGATTAAAGCGTAAGGGGCTATTGGACAAACACGGTCAGTGGTTACGCCCCTCCACAAATCCGACCCTGCTAAGCGATCGCGAACTCGTCGATTCGTTACAACAGTTTTCCGGTACTGACGCCCAGGGACGGACTTATAATGATTTAGCTCTACGGTTTCGAAGTCAGTGTTGCGACTCTGTAACGTTTAAATCATTCAAAGACGACCTTTATGAATACCTTCTATCTGGGGTCGATCCAGCCTACGGTCGTCAGCATTTTAACGATGCCCTCTATCAGCATTTGACAGAAATCTACCCCGACAATAACGACCAGCGTCTTAATGACTTCTTGTTAGTACGCACTTGTTCTAATTTGTTTAACTTCTTAGTAGTCGATCCGGCAGGTTCCCACTCCCACTTCGTCTTTATTGACCTGATTAACAATTTAGGAGCAACTCTAACAACAGGCTTACTACTTAGGATCTTGCTTTTATGCCGTAAGGTGAAGCCCTACCTCGAACGTCGACTGTCCACTTTATTTAGTCATTATGAGTCCGCTAAACAGGACTCTGTAGGCTGGTTGGTCAAAATACTGGAAACGCTAAACCTGGCACTTAGCCTAACCTTTGGCCATCTTGATATCTCCCATGCGCTGGCATAGGTTTGTTTTATAACAAGAAAATTAACGTAATATAACGTTTTTTTAATCCACAGAGAATGGCTCAATGCCATATTTAGAAGTAGCTCAAAACCGATTTGTTGGAGCGCTTAGGTGAGGTTATTTTCTACAAAATTGGACTATTTTTTTCCAGATTGTTGTATACTTTGCTAACTTTTTAGGCAGCTTGTTTATGAACGATAGGTTATTGTTGGCCTGTTCATAGTTGCTACTGTCAATCGTACATGTCAAGTTATGAGCCAATCTAGACAGTCTAATACCACAGTGGCTGATTCTGCAGGGACTTCCTCAGAAGCTAATACACTAGTCGAATCCTATGCTGAAGATTTGATGGATGAGATCTTTGATGATGTCGACCGCATTTTAGCAGGCCACGATTCTGCCGTTTTTGCAGAATCTCCCGTTACCTCAGAGGAACCCGCCGCTCTATTTAGCGCTGAAGCAGTTACGGTACCGGCCATGATTGTGCCATTTACCGCTGAACAGGCAGTAGAACCAACAGCAGCACCGATCACAGAAACAGAAACTGACTCAACTGAGACCGATAAACAGACAGCAGACCAATCTGCCAAGAAAAGGCCTTGGAAAAAATTGGCCTTGGGTGCAGTGTGTCTATCAACACTAGCTACTCTGGGAGTTTGGTGGATGCGCCAGCAACCTGCTCTGCTGCAATCAACAACTAGTCCAGTCCTCCCCACCACCACTCCGGTTTCAAACGAAGCGGCCTTTGGTGAATATCTCAAGCGATCCCTACGGGTAATTAGTGGTGAACGGAGTGCCCAAGTTGAAACTCAAGGGTCTGGCATCGTAGCCAATACTCCTACCCAGTTACCTGGGAATCAGGTTCCAAAACCATCTAGTGGTGTCATTGAACGTGTGTTTGTCCCTTTATTGCAACCTGGTTCCAGTATTAATCCAAGGGGTTCTCAGAACACAGCATCTTTGCCCTCTCCATCCTTACCAGCTCCCACCAATGCGACAGACCAGGCCAATCGAAGTTCTCCTGTCCCCAATATTGCTGCTACTAATCGCTATGAGCTAGTGGGCGTTCTGGAATTGGGCGACCGTTCAGCTGCGCTATTTGAGATCAACGGGTCATCACAGCGCGTGTACATTGGTGAGACAATTGGGTCAAGTGGCTGGAATATTGTCTCGATTGATAATGAAGAAGTTGTGGTGCGTCGCAATGGTGAAGTTCGTTCGATCTACATTGGGCAACAGTTTTAGACGCCATGCTTAATGTAGGACTGCCCAGGATTGTCATGGCAACGGTATGAGCATATTTGATGATTTTAGTCGCTTTTTAGAAACTCGCTTAGATGAGTTTCTAAAAGCTCATCCCCACTTGGAAATGATGGCCCTTGAGGAACAGCTGCGGGGGCAAGAAGAGGATGCGATCGCAACCCTCGCTACTCTCAAACGCCGTGAAGCCGAATTGGAAACAGCTGTTTTAGATACTGCTAAAGACATTAAACTCTGGCACGAACGTATTGCCAAAGCAGAAGCTGCCAAACGATTTGACTTGGTTACTCCTGCTAAGGAGCGGGAAGCTACGCTACTGCGTCAGGGCAATCATCTGTGGGGCCAGATGAAAAGTGTTAAATTGCGCCTAGTCGAGACACAAGCATTACAACAACAGATTCATACGAAACGTCAAGAACTTAAAACAAAAATTGCTAGTGCCCAGGCAGTGGCTCAATCTTCCCCAAAAGATTCCAGTACCACTGGATGGAACCAGAGTCCATTTCAATCCAAACCCCTCGATCCTCTTGAGGAAAGCTTTCAGCGTTGGGAGACTGAAGCAGAGCTAGAAGAGCTCAAACGGCAGATGGGAAAATAGCAGCTTCTGATTTTAGAAAGCCCCAAGAGTTATCAAAACTGAGCAACTGCCTTGTACGGTGCTCTCTGGCTAGGGTACATATCATCCAACCAGCTTTTGACATCAATATCTATAACATCCATCATCAAGCCTGCTCTAGGCATACCATCCGCTTGTGAGATGTAAGGACTAGGTTCGGCACTACCAATACAAATAATTGGTGCTCCTTTTTTGAGTAGATGTAAAATCCTCCAGGCTGCAGAGCCCTCCCAAATATTTAGATTCATTGAGAAAGATGCATTGTGATCTCTCATACCTTGCACATAGAGCATGGCATCCGCCACTTTTACAGATTTACCACCGTCAAGTTTTACAGTATTGACTACTACATCAGTAGCTAAATTTCCACGGATAGTCCATGTGTTTAAAACATTGTTGGACATGGTTGATACACTCTCAGTAATGTTGAATGTCTTATCCCAAAGTGCCCAACTGCATCATCAAAGTTGATATATTTAAATTGCTCTAAACTAAACATATATGAGGAGATTGGAACAATGTTATCGCCTCTTGGGATTTAGTCGGTTACTTTTCGGGGCCATTATACTTACGTAGAGATTAATAATCTAACGCAAAATAACAGTTTCCATTGATAGGGTATCGTTTACCAAAGGTTGATGAGACCGTAAATTTACCTATATACGTTCACCTACATAAATAAGGTTATTCTCTCAGGGATTTAGAGCAAATCAAGAATGAGCCCCAGAAAAATTAGTTTATCAAATACTATTGATAGTACGAGCATATTTGGGCACAATTGTTTCAACTTTGAGTTCCGAGGCAATTAATATCTGACCTTTTGAGATCACTATATTTGGGCAAGAAAGAAACAACCTAGAATAGCGCTCTCTCTACAACTAAGGACGATGTCATTGACCCGTAAAATCACTGTAGAAACTTATGGCACCATACATATACTGTAATCAAGCAACCTATAGGGTTCAATCTAGCAGAAATGAAACAGTTACTGCAGCACCAAATCCTCTCAATTATTTTGCTACAACCAACCTTTCAAAACCAACGTCAGACTCATATAGGGCAGACGTCACTTTGGTTGCAGATGTAATACAAACGGGATCCCCTATTCCATTGTTAACCTTATGGGAAGCAAACATCCATGATTCTCAGTTAGTTACAACTCAGATAAGAGCTTTTGACACTCTTATTTCTTCCGTTCATCAAGCTAGCCTAGCAAAACAAGACTCTGACCATCATCAAGGTTCACTATCTCAAGACAACCAATCAATGGAACAACAGCTAGAACATCGACTAAAGGAATTAAAAACCGAATTGGCATCCGGACAAAAAATGCTGGCCAAGCTTGAACAACAAGAGACTGATTTTCGAACAACACTATTACGTATCAGTGGCGCTATTCAGGTAATAGAAGAAGAACTTAAGAATTACCAGCTAGTCTAAATCGATCAATTTCACTTATTAGAAAGTCTTGAATCTGAATTATTCACTGCACTTAAACAATAATAGTGATATCTGCAATTTACTATTACTCAATTCTTGAACCATAGGGAGCATTATTACCATGACCAAACATAGTATTACACTAGAAGAACAGCTAAAACAACGGCTAGCCGAGTTAAGAACCGAATTCGCATCTGGGCAAGCGACTCTCTCTAAGATTGAAAATAGACAGACTAATTATCGGCAAGCAATTTTACGCATTAGTGGCGCAATCCAAGTCATCGAAGAAGAACTGATAAAAGGGAAGAAACCTTTCGGTGCTAAAAATCTTGATCAGCCTTCTGTCTCTAATACAATTTCAGAGCCTTACTTTCCATATCAGCAAGTAACCACCCAAAATGTTGACACATTACACCCAGGTATCAACAACGCTAGCATTCTTTCTTAGGTGTCAACAACTGCGTTTGTCACAGGCATTGGACTATGCAGCAACTGCCCTGATGCATTAGGATAGTTGCGCGTCAGGTTAGCACTGTCACTTAAGGCTGTCAGCGATATTCATTGACTTGGTTAGCCTGACAAATTCTACATATGTCCCCTTTGAAAGCTGGCGTTAAATTGTCCGTAAAGCTTCTACAGTTTCGACAACCGCCTGACCCGCTTGCTGAATTTCGTGCTCAGTGGTGAAGCGACCTAAGCCAAACCGCAGGGATGCATAGGCCAGCTGATCGCTACGGCCCAGTGCTTTTAGTACGTATGAAGGAGCTGTACTAGCAGAGCTACAGGCAGCTCCTGAGGAGATCGCCACTGTCGACTGTAGCCCTAGCAGCAGGCTCTGGCCATCTACGCCACCAAAGCTGATATTGAGGTTACCCGGTAGACGTTTACTGGGGTGACCATTGAGATAGATATCAGATAACTGGGTGAGACGATCAAGGAGTTGCGATCGCAACCCACATAATCGCTGCTTTTCCACTTTCATCTCTCCTGTAGCCAGCTCAAGCGCTTTAGCAAACCCAACAATTTGAGGTGGATACAAGGTGCCTGAGCGCATCCCCCGCTCATGACCACCCCCATGGAGCTGGGGCACTAGATTCACCCGAGGCTGTCGTCGTCGCACATACAAAGCCCCGATACCCTTGGGTCCATAGACTTTATGAGCAGTCATGGACATCAAATGGATGTTCATAGCCTGCATATCCAAAGGGACTTTACCAATCGCCTGAGCCGCATCAGTATGAAATAAAATCTCATGCTCCTGGCACAGCGCACCAATTTCTTGAAGCGGCTGTAACACACCGATTTCATTGTTGGCAGCCATCACCGAGACCAAAATAGTATCGGATCGGATCGCTTTTTCCAGATTCGCTATAGCAATTAACCCATCAGACTCTACTGGCAGATAAGTCACTTCAAATCCTAGCGACTCTAAATAGCGACAGGGATCCAACACCGCACTGTGTTCTGTTATCACAGTGATGATATGCTTCCCGTAACTAAAGTAGGCCTCTGCCACACCCTTAATAGCGAGATTATTAGCCTCGGTAGCACCACTGGTAAAAACAATCTCTTCAGGCTGAGCATTGATTGTTCCAGCAATCGTTTCTCGACTCTTTTTAACTGCTGCCTCAGCACTCCAACCATAGCTATGGGGACTGCTAGGGTTACCAAAATACTCAGTAAAAAATGGCAGCATTGCCCCCACAACCCGCTGATCTACAGGTGTAGTTGAATGACAGTCCAGGTAAATGGGAGAATTCACCATACCCTCTAACCCACCGTTTGTTGAATAGGAATAAACCGATTAAAAATTCCTAGAGTTCTCACTCGTACAGCCGGGATTTGGGTGGTATAAAGACTAAATACCCAAAAGTTTTGCCGCTGGGTATTGTCTTGAATAAAATCTTTCAAATCCTCTTCACCGACTATACGTCCCTGTTCTACAGCATTTTCGCAAATATTCCCTAAGGCTTTACCCAAATCACCTAACCAGCTATCTAGCTCATCTGCCTGACAAAATGCTGAACGCACTTCGTTCTGTAGGGTTTCTGCCGCAAATGTGTTGTAACGGTCTTGACTCGGGTTCGTTGCAATCAGCACGGCTGCCAATGCACCTAATCCTGCTATGCCCAAAAATGCTTTGACTTTCATTGAACTGCGGTAATGTCCCGGTGATTTACGGCTACTTTACCGTTCTAGCATAAGCAGATTAAAGGTTATTGGTTTATATGGCATACGCTACATATGATCCCGAGATGTCAATAACTCGCGTAACATAAGTCTGATTTTTCCAGAATGCAGCTCTACATCTAGCTCAACTTCATCAAATCAAAGCGGGTGGGGGGAATCGAACCCCCATCATTAGCTTGGAAGGCTAAAGTAAATTTAGGCAGCAAAATAGTTTTGGCGATTATTGCTTTTCTTTACCCCAATTTTACCCCAATGACTTTTCCTTTAAGAATTATGTAAATGCGATTGCAAAGCTATAGATTCATGAATAAGCCAAAGCTATCTAAAAGAATGCTTCTAACTCAATCATAATGGGCTCTAGTTAGTACATTGCCGAACTCAAACTGCTCCCAAAACTTGTCTTGTTTGAGCTTTGAATGGATCTGTGTCCACCTATCTCTGAGGTGGCACTGGCAATTAGTCAGCTGACAATTGGTTTAGCTTTTGGATATGCTGCTTAATCTGGTTCAGCGATAGCTGATTTGCGATGTCATCCTCCAACAGCACTGCCCTATCCTGCTGCTCGTTAAAATGAGCGACCACCTGAGCCTTGGTTATTCAACCGTCCGTCGCCGGAAAGCCGTCAAAATTTTCTCCGGCACCCTAAGTAACGGCAACCGACTCGCTCAAAAACTCTGGGGAGTAAACCGTCCAACAGCCTCAAATACCTGCTTCACCAACTTCCACTCTGGACTGTGTAAAACGGTTTGCACAGATTTCCGCTTCCGATTGGCACCCCGATTCAAGAGCGAAATAAGGAAAGTTTTTACAGAGCCAATTGCCAGCTGTAGTTAAACACCAGTGTAAGTAAACGCTGCCCAGTAGAAGGGATGGGCGAAGGGACGTTTGTCTTTGGCTTGCTCTAGTTTGGCGACGAGTTCTGGATGGGAGGTTTGTAGATAAGGAGCGAGTTCGGGGCCGGTACTGTCGCGGAGCCAGAATTGAGCTTGTCGTAGGGCTTCAGGCGGATCGAGAGAAGTTGTATCGGGGTTTTGGGGACGCCAGAGGTCGTAGAAGCGGCTGAGCAGCAGCATGGTGTTGAGGTCGGAAACTGACCAGAGGGAGGAAATAACTCCAGCGGCCCCAGCCTGGAGCAAGCCGGTAGGTAAGCTGATGACTTCGTCGGGAAGTTCTGTGCCGGGAATGCCGGTTTCGCAGGCGGAAAGGATAGCGAGGCGGAGTCCTTTGAGTTTTAAGTCAAGTAGGTCGCGTAAGCCCAGGACTTCGTCGTTCGCCATGAGTAAACCGCTATCGAGAGGGTTTTGGAAGTTGGCAGAACCGTGGCAGGAGAAGTGAACGGTGGAATAGTTGGGCAGGGCATCTAGAACAGCAGCGGAAGTGGAAGATTCATGCTGAAGGATCTTAAAGTTACCTTTGCCGGGGAAGGTAGAAACGGCTTTGGCGGTTTCAAAACTGGAACTAGGTAGGTGGTTAGCGCTGACTGGGAGCGGCTCGTTTATGGCCAAGAGTTTATTGTGCGGAGTTTGCTTAGCAACAGTACGGGCAGCGTTGAGAGAGAGGGCATTAGGGGCATAGGTGAACTGGATCTCCTCAAAGGCATAACGGCGACCTGTGAGGCTGGAACTGTCTTCGGTCCATGCCGCGTGGAGGGGCAGAAAACTGAGATAACCGGTAGGAATGAAGGTGGCACTTTGGAGATTGTGCTGCTGAAGATGGTTGACTACGGGAGCCATCACGCAATCCCAGAGCTGTTGAGTAACCTGCTCGATGGTTTGTAACCAGCCCTGGCGGTTGTTTTGGGCTTGGCTGTAGGCTTTGAACCAGGTGTTGTTGAGAAGACTGTTCAGCTTTTTGTCGTCCAGATCATTAAGCCAAAGATTAGTAATACCATCGGTACTTATGATGAGAGCAA
>JBCCXQ010000036.1:0-31451 GCA_039191365.1 Cyanobacteria bacterium P01_F01_bin.13
AATTTACAATCTGCATGGTGAAGCCATTACCCAATCGACATTAGCCGAGTATTTGAATTTGGTCTTTGATACTCAACTGACCTACCGTGCCATGACGGTAGAAGACTATCGCCGTGAGCGTGTGGCCGAATTAGGTGAATTCATGGGGACTGTGATTGCAGGAATTTATGCCGGTATTCGAGAGGGTAAAGCCGATAACCCCAGTGATTTCTTTGCTGCTGCCGGTAGAGAACACCAAAGTTGGCAAGATTATTTTATGGGCTTAAGTGTCTTGAACTAGGGCTTGACCGTCACGCACCTTTATTGCTGAATTCTCACGAGAACATTCCCATGAACCAAAAACTAGATAACGCAACAAACCTCTACATGGAAAGCATTTGTGACGGCAATGCTCACCAGGCAGTGACAAAATATACTGGGAGACGCTACACCCAACACAGCTTGCTATACTTTTCATGCTTAAAGCCCTAGAAGCATGAAATTATTAATAATTTAGTATGGCAGCAACAAAGACTGGTCTATCTTTCCTAATATTTACGTTTGTATTGCTCCTAATATTGATTCTGTTGAAGGGATACAACAAGGTAAACACTCGTTCTGAGTCAATGATATCTCCAGAGCAGCTTACGCGCATCATTTTTTTTGGAGATTCAATAACGCGAGAAGGTGTTCAACCTGATGGATATATTACGATTATCGCAGATTCTTTGAAGCAGCAATATCCTGACCGCCCGATTGAGGTGATTGGTGCTGGTGTTGATGCAAACAAAGTCACTGATCTGCAAGGACGCCTTAAACGAGATGTTCTAGCTAAGCATCCTACCCATGTTGTTATCTACATTGGTATCAATGATGTATGGCACTTCTATGGGGCTGATCAATTGACAGGAACTAATCGAGAGGTATTTGAACAAGGATTACGGGATTTAATCGCGCAGATACAGAATGCTGGTATTGAGGTATCTTTATGTACCCCCAGCGTAATAGGGGAAGATCCTGATAGTGATGAACTCGTGAACCAGTTGTTGATGGACTATGCAAATATCTCACGCACTATCGCAAAAACTTCAGGGACTCACCTGTGTGATTTGAGATCTGCGTTTGAACAGTACCTTCGGAACCACAACCTTGATCAATCTTATGAGGGAATCTTAACGAGGGATGGTGTTCATCTTAATGATGAGGGGAATCGTTTTGTTGCAGATTTTCTGTTAGAACATCTCAGTACTTTACCCTTTGCGACACAGTTGAACGACGAATAAGTAGGGATACTCAATTATCTGTAAGACCTAGCAAATGATTAGAATGTAGGAGTCAGGAGGTAGAAGGCTTCTATATTCTGAGTCCTACATTCTCAGGACAACCTTTTAGCGCCTCATATTTGATTAGGACCACCTACTTAGTTCAATACCCCGCTCCGCTACATGGGCATAGGTGACAGCAGGAGTGGCGTGGGTCAACCGGGCAGTGGAAATCACCCCCGTTGGCATGCCGATGGTTTCAGCGATTTCCAGGACTGTGGGTAGCTCAGATTGCAATGCAGCCTGGCAGTCTCCTCGCAGGACATCTTTGCCAATACCAAAGACTTCATGGCCTGTTTGATTTGACATCCTGTAATTTAATATCCTCTTGATACTTTCTGCTTTTGATTCGGATAGAGTTTTATCGGGGTCAGCATTTTCGCGTAGCGATATTTAATAACTTTATAGAACCTATGACTGATCGCCCGATGCCCTCTGGAATATATCAATCCACCCTTGCCTTTCTTGCACTGGCAGATGGTGAGCAGGTAGTCCAAGACGACACCATTACCGATTCCACGGCTACTGCCATCGTTAGTTTCGTTCTGTCCGAGGATGGTAGCAGTCTGGCCTACAGAATTCAGCTGAATGGTCTCACACTCAAAGAAGAGCCTCTCAGCCGTACAGAGGCAAATGATGTCACTAAGATTCACTTCCACGTGGGGGCACCCGGCACCAACGGTGGCCACACCCTGAATATCTTTGGTCTGCCCAGCGAGGACGATGATGATCTGGTGGTCGACTATGAAAATGGCACCATCCTAGGTAGTTGGGACAATGGCGATGCTACCGATCTAAATGGCGATGGCGATACCGATGAGGGGCCTGAGTCAAAGCCCCTTAGCGACTTTCTTGATGCTCTAGAGGCGGGCGAACTCTACATCCAGGTCCACGATGTAACATCAGATATTCTGGGCACTCCCGGTGCGGTTCGTGGTCAGATTACTCCGCTGCAATCAGACAACAGCTTTACAGTCCTGGCCGAGGGCAGCAACGTGGTTCAGGATGCATCAGTTCCTGATTCGACGGCGACAGCGACAGCGACGTTTACTCCCCTCAATAATGGTGAGCTACTGGCCTATCAGATTGAATTGGAGGGTCTCAATCTGGTAGAAAATCCTGCTGACCGCACCGAAGACAATGATGTTACCAAGATTCATCTCCATCAGGGGCGCGAAGGTGAAAATGGTCCCCACGCCCTCAATATTTTTGGCATCCCCAGTGAGGATGACGATAATCTTGTCATTGACTACGAGCAAAACGTCATTGTCGGTGTTTGGGACAATGGTGATGCCGCTGACCTGAATGGCGATGGCGATACCGACGACCCGCCTGAGACCAGACCCCTAAGTCAGATGATTGATGAGTTAGAGTCCGGTCAACTCTACCTCCAGGTTCATGATGTGGTTGCAGATAATCTTGGCACTGCCGGTACTGTACGAGGGCAGCTGGATCCGTCGGTGGCTGAACCTACGGCATCGTCACAGGAGATTTTTGTTGCGATCGCAAACGGTCCCCAAGTTGTTCAAGATGCAACCATTGCTGATAGTACTGCCACAGCAACCGTTACCTTTATCCTGGCGGGCGACGGCAGCGGCCTGGCCTACCAGATCAGACTCAACGATCTAACCCTGAAAGAAGATCCAGCTGATCGCACCGAAGACAATGATGTCACCCGCATTCATATCCATACCGGTGCACGTGGTGCCAACGGTCCCCATACCCTAAATATTTTCGGCATTCCCAGTGAAGATGACGATAATCTTGTCGTTGACTTTGAGAACGGCATCATTACCGGCATTTGGGATAACGGCGACGCCACCGATCTAAACGGCGATGGCGATACCGATGACGGTCCTGAATCTAAGCCCCTGAGTGATTTTCTTGAAGCACTGCGCGCCGGTGATCTTTATATTCAAATTCACGATGTAGAATCCGACCGATTGGGCACCCCAGGCAGTGCCCGTGGCCAGATTGTGCCCATCGACTCGGTGGATAACTTTACGCTAGTGGGCGATGGCGAGCAGGTTGTTCAGGATGAATCCATTCCTGATTCCACTGCGACTGCCAGAGCTAGCTTCACTCGGACTGAGGAAGGCTTAGCCTATGAAATTGACCTTGATGGCTTAACCCTTAAGGCCGATCCGGCCACTCGCACTGAGGACAATGATGTCACTCGGATTCATATTCATGCTGGAGCCTTAGGTGAAAATGGTCCCCACACCTTAAATATCTTTGGTCTGCCCAGCGAAGATGATAATGATCTTGAGATTGACGTTGAGAACGGTATTCTCAGAGGTGTGTGGGATGATGCCGATGCCACTGACTTGAATGGCGATGGCGACACTGACGATGGTCCTGAATCCAAACCCTTCAGCGAGTTTTTGGATGAACTAGAGGCTGGAGAACTCTATGTTCAAATCCACGATGTAGAATCCGATAGATTAGGTACTCCTGGCGCTGTTCGCGGTCAGATTGATCCACCTCCCACAGCCGATGTCTTTACCCTGGTTGCCGATGGTGAGCAAGTCGTTCAAGATGAGTCCATTCCTGACTCCACTGCTACGGCAACAGCCACATTTATTCTGGCTGAGGATGGCAGCGGTTTAGCCTATCAAATTAATTTGGAGGGCCTAGCTCTCAAGGAAGACCTTGCTAGTCGTACCGCCGCCAACGATGTCACCAGGATTCACCTACATGTAGGACCTGAGGGTGAAAATGGTCCCCATACCCTGAATATCTTTGGGTTGCCCAGTGAAGATGACGACAATCTTGTAGTGGATTTTGAAAATGGCATCATTACTGGCATCTGGAATGATGCCGATGCCACTGACTTGAATGGTGATGGTGATACGGATGACGGTCCTGAAACAAAACCTCTTACCGATTTTCTAGATGAGTTGCAAGCTGGCGAACTGTACATTCAGATCCACACGGTTGAATCCGACGAATTAGGTACCCCTGGTGCCATTCGCGGTCAGGTCACACCGCTGTTTGAGTCAGAGACTTTCCCAGTTTCCCCAGCTCCTCCGGCTCCGCCAGCTCCTCCGGCACCAGAAACCATTACGGGCACTGACGCTGACGAAACCCTGGCCGGTGGTTTAGGTGACCAGATTATTCGCGGTGAAGGGGGTGATGACGTATTGCGGGGTGACCTCAACACCAGAGCCCCACAAGGTAGTCAAGGCGGCAATGACACCATCTTTGGTGGCGCAGGCAATGACCGTATCGGCGGTAAGGGTGGCGATGACGTCCTGGATGGTGAAGCTGGCGACGACCAGATCTGGGGTGACGACGGTAATGACATCATCCGAGGCGGTCTCGGCAACGACACCCTCACAGGGGACGACTTCTCCGGTGGTCAGGGTCTGGACACCTTTATCCTGATGGTGGGTGGCGGTACTGATACCATCACTGACTTTGAGGTTGGCATTGACCTGATTGGTTTGTCTAGCGGTCTGAGCTTTAACCAGCTCACCTTCACAGGCAACGACATTATTGTTAACAATGAAGTCCTGGCAACATTAAATGGTGTCGCCACAGATGAACTGACAGAGTCTAATTTTACCAACGTTTAAGAGCCGGCTTCATAGCAACTGACGGATGTATTCCTTAGACATGCATCAGGTTCGCTATCGTAACTTAACGCTCTGAAGGATATCTATTGTCTTAGATAAACCCAACAGAAGTTTATTCAAAAGCAGCAGAGAATTCTCTGCTGCTTTTGGCGTTTATAACTTGGCGCACACATATCGCGTTGGTCACATTGGTTAGGACACACCGTATCCCTACTCACCACAAAGATGTTCAAGGCCATGCCCACCAGTCTATGACCCTGTTGAACAGGGGTACGCACATGCTCAGGGCTAGCTCACTATTCACCCACACCGCCATGTATTCATCTCAACTGGGAACAGCATGTGGGTGGGCTCGGTAAAACTCCAATATTCTACACAAGTAGAATATTGCCAATCATTAACTTGTTTATTGAGGACATTTTTAATTAATTGAATAGGCTTCTTAAGAATGAATATCAATAAAAAGCTATATAACAACTTCTTTAAGGATTTTTTGTTGGTTAAATTATTGTCTTTTCATAGGCATATCAGATTTACTTTATTGACTTCCAATCTCAACAAGTGCTTTTTCAGTATTTACGCATATTCACACAGGATAATCTTAAGAAAAAAGAAAATATATGGGATTTATTAAAAGAGAATTCTCCTAAGGTAGTGCATCAAATCCTTTTGGAAGAGTCTTTTTTAACGTTTCAGCGAATCTAATTTTGCAATCGACTTATCCATCCTTTAACAGCAACAAAACCTTTGTTAACCTTTCCTTTACCTGAAAAAATGTTGTTTGTGGAACTATGTTTTGCGGGGGTGAGTGGATCGTTCAACCGATCAACGTCGCCTAATTTTTAGTTTCAAAAATACTGCCAAGTTATGTTGGTTAGTTGTTTCTCTATGTTGTCTAATAGGCTTTTGTTAGGCTGTTTTTCAGTGGCGGCATGTTTTATGAATATAGTTGCTACAGTTGGTTTTCCTGAGTCAGCTTTAGCTAGTTCAAATAGGCCAGTTCTTTTGGATATGCCCATTTACAGTCGAGTATCTAGTGATGAATTAGTTATTCGGGCTGAATCTATGGTCAGCCAGGAGATTAACCGATATTTCGAGGCTAATCCTGGCCTGACTGGGATTGAAGTTGTTGTATTGGGTAGTCGCAGTGGCGATGTCATACCTGTTTTAGCCACGACTGTTTCTCGGGCTCAATGGCAGGAAAATCCACAAGTAAGTGCCTGGACAAAGTACTACAGTGCGTATGCTTTGATCCGACGACACGATAGACAGTCTACTCACGTAGCTACTGCTTCGTCTCGTCGTTCCATGGCTGCTGCGTCAGGGAGTATTGCTGTTCAGTTTGACCAACGGTTTGATGCTGGTCAGCTTAGCGGTCGGACTGTTCAAGCTTATGCGGATCTTGTGGATTAACCGTTTCCCGGAAGGTTTTTCGACAGAGAAAGCTATCTCAATTTAGATCTGGATACAGGTCTTGATTGGAGAGTGTCATAGCTCATGTTTCTTGATGGTGTAACTGCGCTCTAAGAGAGGAGATTATATTCTCATGCCTCACGATAATGAAATCTGCAATCGATCTAGTAATCGTCCTTTTGAGGACATTCTAAAGGCTAGCTTATCTCGTCGTAATCTACTCAAGCGCAGTGCTGTTCTATCGGCTACTGGCTTTATGGGTGCATTTATTGGTGAAAGCTTGTTGGCAAAAGGCGTAGCTGCTGCTAATAGTCAGGTATCAGATGGTGCTGCCGGTACTCTACTGGCCCAGACTACTGGTCTACTTGGCTTCGCTACATTAACAGTTGCGGATGCTGGTGGACTCCCCGACGTTGTAGACACTCCCGACGACTTTGTTCGTTCTCCTGAGTCTGCAATTGCTGAGGATTATCAGTATCAAGCACTGATTCCTTGGGGTACGCCTATTCAACCGGGTGGTCCTGAGTATACCGGTGATCCGACTACTCGACCCACAGCTGCTCAACAGGCAGAGCAGGTTGGTATCGGCCATGATGGCATGTGGTACTTCGGTCTGGATGGCTTTGGCAGCATTGACGGTAGCAACAGTGAAGGAATGTTATGTGTCAACCATGAGTTTGGCCGCAACAGCCACGTACTGGGCAAAGATGCGCCTGAAAGTCTAGAGGACGTTCGTCTATCTCAGCACGCTCACGGTGTTAGTGTAATTGCCATTAAGAATACCAATGGCACATGGGAGCCTGTTGCTAACCCCAATTCTCGCCGCATTCACGTTAATACTGAGGTTGAGTTCAGGGGCCTGCAGCGGGTCACCCTTTACTACAAAACACAGCCAACAATATTCCCCAAGGCACTGTGAATAATTGTGGTAGCGGTTACACTCCCTGGGGTACTTACCTGACGTGCGAAGAGAATTTCAACGGTTACTTTGGTGACAGTACCTTTAACCCTGAAACTGAGGCCGGCACTTGGGGGCCCACTGAAGAGCAGGATCGTTACGGTTTTGGCTCTACTGGCTTTGGCTACGGTTGGGAAAAGTATGATCCTCGGTTCGACCTATCTAACCCTGCTTATGCTAACGAGCAAAATCGTTTCGGTTGGATTGTTGAAATCGATCCGATGGATGGTTCCAAAAAGGCTGTCAAGCGTACAGCCCTGGGCCGCTTTAAGCACGAAGGTTTTGCTTTCGCTACTGGTGCTGGCGGTCGTGCTGTTGGTTACATGGGGGATGACCAACGCTTTGACTATTGCTACCGCTATGTGTCTCAAGCTAGCTGGCGCTCTATGCGTGCTCGTGGTTTTAGTCCTCTTGACTACGGTAAGCTCTACGTTGCTAAGTTCAACGAAGATGGCACTGGTGAATGGCTTGAGTTAACTATTAGCAACCCAGCTCTAAATGCTCGGTTTAATGATCAGGCTGAAGTTCTAGTATTTGCTCGGGTGGCTGCTGATATCCTGGGTGCGACTCCCATGGACCGTCCTGAGTGGACAACTCTTGCTCCCGATGGTGCTATCTACTGGGCATTGACTAACAACAGCCGTCGTGAAGAGACTGGTCCTGCTAGCCCATTAGCCCCTAACCCCGATGGTCACATCCTTCGTATGGTAGACGGCGGCAATCATACTGGTACAACCTTTACTTGGACAATTCCTTACATCGCTGAGGATACTCACATAGTCGGTGATGAGACCACATTTAGCGACCCCGATGCGCTGTGGGCAGACCCCGATGGTCGTTTGTTCATCGGTACTGACGGTGGTCAGAAGAAAGGTCTAAACAATCAGCTACTGGTTGCTGATCCTGCTACTGGCGAGATTCGTCGTCTGTTTGCAGGTGTTGCTAGTGACGAGATTACTGGTATTGCAGTAACTCCTGACCGGAAGACTTTATTCACGAATACTCAGCACCCCGGTAACGGTGATCCCACCCGCAGCAACTTCCCTGCTCCCACTGACGGTGTGACTATTCCTCGTGATAGCACTATTGTCATCACTCGTAAGAACGGTGGCATTGTTGGTTCATAGTCAGTGACTTATTCAATGGTCTGGTCTAGACCAGACCATTGATGCAGTTGGGGAACTTGACGCAGTTTAGTCCATTGCTTTCCTTCTTTTAATCGATCCATACAACTATGAAAAAGATTGTTTTTGCTGCTACAGCTTTGGGTGTGACTGCTTTTGCAGCACCCGCTCAAGCCCTTAATTTCCGGTGGGATGTTGATTACACTGGTTTCTTTGCTGGCGGTTCATCCATTACCGGTAGCTTTATCGCTGATGAAGCAGCTGCTACTGACGGTTTTGTATCCACTGATGAGTTTGACTCCTGGGTATGGAACTTTAGTGGTAACGGTGATGTAAGCGCGTTGTCTATTTCCTCCGATGAGGATGGTGAGATTCAGACATTTCCTGGTATTGACATCACTGGTTTCTTCGTTGACGGTACTGCTAATGTACCTGGCGATGATGCTTTTGAGGGGGTTTACGCCTCTGATACAGCAGTCATCGACCTTGATTTCTTGACTGTTGAGGATTTAGCTGCAGGTAATCCTTTTTCCGGTGGCCCATTCACGTCTGGTGATGTAACAGTTTCTGAGGCTATTGCCGTAGCCGATCCTGAAGTTGTTCCTGAGCCTGCAACTCTACTGGGGCTTTTGACTCTAGCAGGTGCAGCTGCTATGGCTAAGCGCCAGAAGCACGCTGCTTAGTGACAACGCTAACCTGACAGGTGCTACAAGGCTAACGTTGGTAGTCTTACCTTTAAGGCCCTGTCCACAAGAGTGCACAGGGCTTTGTTTTAAAGTAAAATTAGAGCAGGTCCTACCAAAAACAATGTTCTTATTAATCGGTTTAGATACTTCAAGCTACCACTTTTGGTACACGTCCATGAATTGAACTATTGACTCGTAGAGAACTACGGGGCAGGACTCGAAAGACTTCATCAATGCTGGTAACACCGGCAAAAACTTTTTCGATGGCAGCCTGACGAAATGACATAAAGTCAGTTTCTCTCAGGTAGCGGTTTAGATCAATGATGTTGCCGCTGTGAATAATTTCTCGAATGGGTTCATCCACTTCCAATAGTTCAACAATCGCTTCTCGACCCATATAGCCAGATTCCAAACACTGACTACAGCCTCGACCGCGATGTAAGACAGGCTCTGCCTTGATCTGAGCAGGAAGTATTCCTAAGCGTTTGAAGTCTTGCTCTTTAGCTGGATACGACTCCTTACAGTGGGGGCAAATACAACGCACTAAACGCTGGGCCACAACTCCTAACAAAGCATCGCTAATCAGACTGGGATCGGGACCAATATCCTGGAGGCGAGGAACCGCCCCAACGGCATCGTTGGTGTGCAGGGTGGTAAACACCAGGTGCCCCGTCAACGCAGCTCGCACAGCCGTTTCAGCTGTTTCATGATCCCGAACCTCTCCCAACATAATAATGTCGGGATCCTGACGTAAAATGGCCCGCAATCCAGCCGCAAAGGTCATGCCGGCAGCTTCATTGACCTGGGTTTGGGTAATATTGGGCAGCACGTATTCCACCGGATCTTCTACGGTGACTACATTGACATGCTCTTTAGCAATGGCCTGAAGACTAGTGTATAGGGTGCTTGTTTTACCAGACCCTGTAGGACCTGTGAAAATAATTAACCCCTGGGGCTGTTCCAACCAGGTTTTGTAGGTGGGCAATACCTTGGGCGAAAAGCCTAGTTTGTCAATGGTGGAGAACGGGTTTTTGCGAGGCAGCAAACGAACAACGGCTTTTTCACCACAGACGCAGGGTAACGTACTGACCCGCATATCCATTCCCAAGGCTTTGCCATCGCCAGCGGTGTACTGCTCGCCAATGCGGCCATCGTGGGGACGACGACTATCGGCAATGTCCATACTGGCCATCACCTTGAGGGCCACAATCACACGACGGCTAATCTCCAGAGGTAGCTTTGTCACATTGCGTAGCACACCATCAATGCGATAGCGCACTTGCAAGCCCTCAGTGGTCGGTTCCAGGTGAATATCACTGGCTCGGTTTCGCAACGCACTGGCAATGATTGTTTTGATGCGCTCAATTTGATCTTCAGCCTTGGAGAGAAATAGTTCTGTCGTTTCACTGATATCTTCTGCGTCGTGCTTACCAGTGAGGGGATTAACTAGAGGGGCTGTACCGATGCGATTAACATCGAAGTGACGGGTGTGATGCCAACAGCGATAGCTTTTTTCGGTGATGGGTAGAATCTTGACCTGAGTCAGGGTGCGATCGCGAATCTGCCCTACCAAATTGGGTGTCAACGTAACGGGACTACCCAGGTAATAGCAATTCTGCCAAAGCAACAGCGGCACAACTGGCGGTAGATCCTGCTCCTCAGTAAACAATTGAAAAAATCGCTGGCAAACTTCATCGTCAAGCAGAGAAAGGTGTAACGTTCCCTGCTCATCTCGCAGTAGTTGTAATGCCTGCTGACAGTCAACTTGACCACTTCTAAGTTGTTGCCATGCTGTCGAAAAATCAGACTCAAGATACATAAGATATTAATTATCAGCTGAAAGGAATAGATGTGAAAAACAGTCACTAACTGCAGGGAACAAACAGACCGTCTAAACTACCCGATAGCCTACTTTACTATTCCTTAACTTAGTCAAGAGTCCGGACACTTCGAAATCAGCAATTAACAAACCTTCCTTTTTCCCTATCATAGGGGCGATAAGAGAATAAAACCCCTGATTTTGCCATTGATGCTCAACACTATCCGGATGATTCTTTCATAAAGTTCAGATGAAGAAGATAAAGCAGAACATTTGACAGACTATAGCTTGTACATTCCAGCTTGATACAAACCATTGGGATTGCCCACTTCTTGAGTTAAACGTAATCTGTTAAAATCAACCTTCTTCAGGAGACTTAAATTACGGGTATTAATTATGTTTAAGGCGATCAAGGATATTATTCTGAAGCAGCCCAACCCAAACGCTGCAGTCGCTAAAATTTTTAGATACTTACGTTATTATCCTGCTGACTTGTGTTTGATAGCCTACTTTCTTATCCGGCATAATTTATCTTGCCTCTTTAAACAAGATAAAAGTAATGAAGCCTTTATTAGAAATATATACAAATACTTCTTAAATAAGACAGACTGCCAGACAGGAACTGAGTTTTTTCTTGAGCAATTAGAAAGTAAAAAAGTCACCCGTACTACTTTATTATTTTCCTTTCTAATGCTACCGGCTAGCCTGGAGCAGAGATTTTTTAATACTCAAGGTATTCAGTCTCATCATCAAGCAAGACTACAGTTAGTGCAACTACAGTTACCTGCCGCAGACCATATTTTAGATTTGGGAGGAGCTTCAGATAACAATCCATCAGGCAGCTTGCTTGGCATGGGATATCCCCATGAGCCACAACGAATTGATATTATTGACTTGCCAGACGAAGAACGATTACTTAAATCTTCCCCTACCCATGGGATGACGTTCTATTCAACTCCCCAAGGAACTGAAATCCACTATCACTACACTTCAATGACTAATCTCTCTATCTTTCCAGATAAAACCTTCGATTTGGTCTGGTCGGGGCAGAGTATTGAACATATTACCCCAGCTGAAGCAACCATAGTAATAGAACAAGTTTATCGGGTGCTTAAGCCAGGTGGACAGTTTTGTTTAGATACTCCAAACCGTCAACTGACCCTTTTGCAAGTGAGACAGGGGTTTGTACACCCAGAACATAAAATTGAATATAGTCCACTTGAATTGGCCAAACAGTTAACCAATGCTGGGTTTGTTGTTGTTGCTCAGAAATCTGTTTCGCCGATGCCTATCAGTCATCAAACAAGTCGTTTCAATCGTTTGGAATTCATTAGTTCCAGATTATTAGGAGACAATCCCAACGAGGGATATTCATTTTACTTACAATGTCAAAAACCCTTCAATAAAAGCACTGATCAGTATTTGGCATCCAGATAGCCGTATGGCTTACGTAGCCTCAAACCACTTTGAGTCAGACTACTCAGCCCCCCTTTATTTTTGACTAAATTAGGTAGCGAAGTTTTTCACAGGTCACTATAAAATTCTACTTACGGCCTCCATATATTGATATCCAGCAGCTATGTTTGAGTCAATTTTTACCCAGCATCCAGAAGCGGAAAAAACTGCCCCTTTACAACCTCGTAAAGGGGTAATCATAGGCGTAGGACAAGTCGGACTAGCCTGTGCCTATTCAATTTTGATTCAAAACTGTTTTGATGAGCTGATCCTGCAAGATATTAACCAGGACAAAGTTGAAGGGGAAGTGATGGATCTAATCCATGGCATGCCTTTTCTGCCACCCACAGATTTGAAGGCTGGCACTGTTGCCGATGTTGGCCAAGGCGCAGACCTGGTGATTGTTACCGCTGGTGCAGCTCAAAAGCCGGGGGAAAGTCGATTAAACCTGGTCGAGCGGAATATTGCTATTTTCAAAAGTATTCTGAGCGATGTGGTCAAGCACTGTCCCGATGCGATTTTACTGATCGTTAGCAACCCTGTGGACATCATGACCTATGCCACCCTAAAAATCACGGGTTTTCCCAGTTCACGGGTACTTGGCTCTGGAACTGTACTGGACACAGCCCGTTTTCGGTATCAGCTGGCCCAGCGGATGCAGGTTGATCCCCGCAGTGTTCACGCCTACGTTATTGGCGAACATGGTGATAGCGAGGTGGCCCTATGGAGCACTGCCAATGTTGGGGGCAGACGGCTGGTCGAAACTAGCTGGGACTCCTTAAGTACGTCTGAACAAGACGAACTTGCGAGCATCTTTAAGCAAGTTAAAAATGCAGCCTATGAGATTATTCAGCGGAAAGGATATACTTCCTACGCCATTGGGTTAGTGGTTACTGACATTGTTAAGGCCATCATGCGCAGTCAGGAGCGGATTCTCACAGTCAGTAGCCTGGTGGATGGTCCCTATGGTATCCATAATGTTTGTCTGGGGTGGCCTACAGTGCTAAATGAAAAAGGGATCCTTAAGACCGTCAATCTGAAACTCAGTAAAACAGAAGAAGAACAACTATGTCATTCTGCTCAGGTTTTGCAACAGGTCTTCAAACAGCTCAATCTCTAAATCATGCTCGGTGAGCGTAGTGAAGAGGCATAGCCATCGAAACACCCCCTCTCTCTACCCAAGATAAGGATGGGCATATTTAGCAGTAAGCTGCAAAAACAATCACTATTTGCACCATTTTGGGGACTTCCTCATAATTTCCTCAAGGTTTCTTTGTAGTCTCTAGGGATACAGACAGACTCGATAAAACGTAGGCGTCCCTTGAGCGGAGTTGAAGGGATAGTATTCACTTTTGAATTGCTAGAAATTCTCAGTATTTCTCAGTCGAAAGAACTCGTACGTTAGTAATCGATTTTATTGGCATCGATAGAGTTCAGGAAAATGGTGAATTCATTTCAGATATTTAAGAATGTTGCACTACCCCTAGATTTTTTCGCTGGCTTCTCTCGGCAACTTGCATTAGGATTTTCTGTCCTGGCATTTACGGCTCCTCAGATAGTACTTGCTAGTTCGCAATATCCTCCCTTAAGTCATTCGTCCTATGACCCGTTTGATACCGTTTGCAGTGATGAAGAGATTGAACAAACAGTTGGGCGGTTGAGCAATACTGACCAAACTGATGTTGTTTTTAGAGCCCTCACGGCCTGCGGCGCTGAGTCAGTTCCCACCCTGCTAACATTATTTAAACTGGGGACCGCTGATATTCAGTCCCAGGCCCTTAACGCCCTGATTGATATAGGTCCCGAAGCTAAGGCCGCGATTCCTGACTTAACAACGACTCTGTACGAAGAGAAAGGAGATATTTTGCTGCAGGTGCCCTATGCGATCGGAACCATAGGGCAGGAAGATACGGTTCCCATTTTAGTGGAGACATTGAATCACCCTAATGTTGACGTTCGAGAAGAAGCCGCCTCAGCGTTAGGCGATATTGGCCCTGCTGCGCAATCAGCCGTCCCAGCCTTGAGGGACACCCTGCAAAATTCCCAGATGCGTAATGCCGTTGCCCGCGCCTTGGGCGATATTGGCCCAGGCGCGACAGCTGCGGTGCCTGATTTAATTGTTTTGTTAGCGGACAGCGAAGCCGATAATGCTGCGATAACCGCCCTGGGGCGCATTGGCAGGGGGGCTGTACCTGAGTTAATTAACGCCCTGATAAGTCCTAATGCGGTGGTTCGTCAGGGCGCTGTCGATGCCTTACGACGGATGGATACCGCTGAAGCGGCAGCAGCCGTCCCCGCCCTTATACAGGCTCTACAAGAAGATGCCCTGCAATTTTATGCAGTTGATGCCCTGGCTAAAATTGGCCCAGATGCCGCCGCCGCAGTTCCAGCACTGATACCGCTTTTGGCGAACGAGCGCTTAGTTATTGACGCCCTGGCCAATATCGGAGAAAGTTCTGCACCGGCCCTGATTGATGTCTTAAATAGCCCCAGTGCCCAGGTGCGAGGAAACGCCCTGAAAGCATTGGCCAGAATTGGTCCCCAGGCAGCGACGGCGGTGCCCGCCGTAATTCCTCTACTGGGTGACCGTACGGCTCTGCCGTCAGGCCCCTTTGCAGAAAACGTGGCAGAAATTCGTATAGAAGCCATTAAGGTCCTGGCGGCCATTGGTCCAGATGCTGGGGCAGCAATTTCAGATTTGATGCCTTTATTGCAGGATGCTAATGAGGTGGTTCGCATCAAGGCGGCCCTGGCCCTGGCCAGCATTGGTTCAGATGCGGTACCTGCCTTAAGCGCTGCCCTCAATGACTCTGGCAGCCAGGTCCAAATTCTGGCTGCGATCGCTCTAGGGGAAATTGGTCCTGAGGCCAGGGCTGCTGTTCCTCAGCTGGTGAGTCTTTTAAACTCCCCACCTGTTGAAGAACTAGAACCTGAAATCTCCCCCCATATTGAAAGACCCCAACCCAGGATTCCACCTATCATCGACAGACCCCGACCCCCATGGCCTCCGGTTATTGTTCTTCCCGAAACCAGACCGACTGCCCCGGTGCAATTGAGTGCGGCGTTGGCCCTTGGAAAAATGGGTGTTCCCAACCAGCAGGCAGTTCCCTATCTGATTACTTTACTCCGGAACGAAGATGCCGATATTCAGGCAGAAGCGGCTGATGCATTGGGTAATATGGGGGCGACTGCCCAGGCAGCGATTCCTGATTTGGTGGAGATTATGGGAGCGGGCGGTCTGGTATCTCATATGAATGTGGTGCGGGCTCGAAATAGTGCAACCGAGGCATTGGTTAAAATCGGGGCTCCCGCGGTATCGGCCCTCATAGAGACCTTAAAGGGGGATAACGTTATTGCCCAATCCCGGGGTACCTACGCCCTGACTCAGATCGGCGCATCCGCCATACCATCACTGATCGACACGTTAGCCCACTCAGATATCCATGTCCGCCGCCGGGCTGCGTTTGCCTTAGGGAAAATGGAAACGGGAGCGGTTCCAGCACTGGTGGGGGCACTGCAATCCACCAATGTGAATATGCGCCAAGGGGTAGCAGCGGCTCTGGGGATGACGTCCGTATCAGAGGATGCTGTTGTTATCGCCCTGGAAACCATTGTTGCTAATAACAGCAACAATTTGGATCTCAGACGGGTTGCCGCTTCAGCGCTAGAACAACTGGGCGGTGATGCAGGAGGTTTCTTTGAAACCTATGATTTACTAGGTCCTCAGACAGCTGCCTGTCCCCGAGTAGGTATTTCACAGTATGAATTTGATGTGCTTACCGGTAATTGTCTTGTTGCCTACCAAGAGGATATTTTCCTGGCGGGACTGGGGGAACTCTTTCCTCCACTATGTAAATGGCTAAGGTGCTAATTTTATTTTCTCAATGCGCTTGCCTTTGGATATGGTGCAAAACTTCGGAGAAAAGTCACTTAAGGGAGTTTCCTTCAAGGGGAAAGACTTAACGGATGCTGATTTTAGCGGTGCCGATATTCGTGGTGCAAACTTCTCTCAGGCAGTTTTAGTTGGGGCAAATTTTAGCCGCACTATCAGCGGTCAACAACAGGGGTGGATTATCGGCGTTATTGCCATAGCATGGCTGTTGGCCTTAATTGCAGGGTTGCTCATGGCCTATGCCAGTGGGTGGGTGGGGGCCTTTTTGGTAGCTCCCATCTTCGACGAATATGACCAAGCAATTTTTTTTCGAGTCTCTAGTCTGGTGACGTTCATCGTGCTAGCGGTGGCTGGCTGGGTGATTGTGCGCCGTGGTACAGGCACAGCCTTTAGTGTGCTGGTCACGGTTTTTGTTTTGACATTAGCCTTTAGCCTTTGGATGGGGGAAGGTGAGGCCTTAGCAGCTCTAATTTTTCAATCGGTTGCTGTCGCTACGATTCTAGCTGGTGTTTCGGTGGGAGCATTAGCGGTTGCGATCGCGCTTTGTATGAGGCGTAAATTGGTGCTCCCCTTGCTTGCCACGATGGCTTGTCTGGCCGCTGTAGCTGGAGCAACAGAATCCCTAAGGGGCTTAGAACTGGAACTTACCCCAACAATAAAGTTGGTTGTCCTGACAATAGGCGGCACGATCACCCTATGCGCTATTGGGTTAAGCACGTACATGGGCTACCAAGCCATGGCTGATCGTCCCAGATATCGCTTTATCCGTACCCTGGGCATTACGTTTTCTTCGCTAGGGGGGACGCGCTTCAACCGTGCCAACTTAACCGATGCAGATTTCACCCAGGCTAGCCTCAAACGGGCTGATTTTAGAAATGCTAACCTCAAACGCGTCTGTTGGTTCCAATCGCGCGATCTAAACCAGGCCCGCTTGGCCGGTACCTACTTAGAGCATCCCCACATTAGAGTATTAGTCACTGACCAGCAGGGAGAAAATCAAACCTATGACCGGCTGGATCTGAGTGGATTGAACTTGCAAGGAGCCAATCTTCAAAATGCAAGCCTTATCGGTACTAACCTTAGCGATTCTAGACTATATGGAGCTAATCTGACGGGGGCGAAACTAGCCCAGGCTCAGCTCTACTCCACTGACCTGAGAAAAGCCTGCCTCACCGGGGCATACATTGAAAACTGGGGGATCTCAACGGATACCCAGCTAACCCAAGTGCGGTGCGACTATATCTATATGCGACTGCCCACACAACAGGATCCCGATCCCTGCCGTAAACCTGATAATCGTAACGAAACATTCAAACTCAGTGACTTTGAAGACTTTATTGCCCCCATCATCAAGACCTTACATCTGTATAAACAACAAAATATTGACCTGCGGAGTGTGGCTACCACCTATAAAACCATCGATCTCTTTCATCGCGGGGGACTTGACCCTGGCGCAGCTGCATTAGCCCTACAACAGCTGGTCGATCAACATCCAGAAGCAGGACTTGAAGTGATTGCCCTGGAGGGACGGGGGCAACAGAAAATTCGACTACAGGCCAAAGTTGCAAGTCAGGCTAATCGTTCGGAATTAAGTCAAAAATATTTTGAAAATTATGGACAGCTGCTAAATCTTCCCTACGCTGACTTACAAGCGCTGCTGGCCGGTGTGGCAGAGAAAGACGAACAAATCCGTCAGCTTGAAGGACTCTTAGATAAAGCAATTCAACAGCCTAGATTTTATGTGGAAACCTATCAAAATCAAGGAGAGTTTGTTATGTCTCAAAGCAAAGGCAATATCAATATTGGTGACGTTGAAGGTAATGTGAGTGGACTCGCTGCAGCTGGAGAGAATCAAACGATTACTGGAGCTACCCTAGGAGAAGTCAGTGGAACAGTAACCAACTTCATCAACCAGCTACCGGATAGTTCCACCTCAGAAGCACCCAACATCAAGGAGCTACTGCTACAGCTACAGTCTGTCATCGAATCTGAATCGACCCTGACGGACGATGACAAAATTGAGGCGGTAGAGCAGGTAAAGGTACTCGCGGAGGCTGCTCAAAAGCCCGCAGATGGGGCTCTGAAAAAAGCGGCTAAAACTGCTATGAAAATTTTGCAGGGAACTGCAGCAGGTCTATCTGAAACGACCAAACTCGTGCAAGAGTGCACCACATTGCTGCCGGCGATTACCACGTTACTAGCACTTGTTTAGCTGCCGCCAGTCCTAGCAGACCTGATGGAGGTCCCATGAGATTAAAAAAATTAGTGCGTTATCGATTGTTACCTGGTCTGTGGTGATGGGAATTGAAAAACTACGACAAGAGTATGGCCGATTAGAGCTGCATCGAGAACAGTTGCCGGATGATCCAATGGTCTTGTTTGAGCAATGGTTTAAGGATGCCTGTAATCAAGAAGATCTACCCGAGCCCAACGCCATGATATTGGCGACGATTTCTCCAGAGGGCAGACCGGCTCAAACTTCTCATTACGTCCTAGAGGGGCTCAACTGGGGGCCTGGTGTTCGCAACAGAGTCAGGTGATCACATCGCGTAAGTTAATAGAGCTGAAATTTGATGAGATCCAACGAAAATTTGCTAATCGCGAAATTCCATTACCGAATTTTTGGGGCGGCTACCGAGTTGTTCCTGAGCAGATAGAGTTTTGGCAGGGGCGATCTAATCGTCTACACGATCGGTTTTTGTATAGTCGAGAAGACCGTATTGCTAAGATGGGCGCTTGGCAGATTCAACGGTTAGCCTCTTGATGAATAAAGAGTTTAAGAAACTGATTTATTATAAATTCTTGATAACAGATAGTCATTGTCAAAGAAAACTATTCTAAGATTTGAATATAAAGAAATAATCTGAACCCAATTGCAATTGGCTTGCCTGTAGGGCATAACAGATTTTATCAGGATGTTCTGTAGCGCTGATTCAGTTCAAATCTGCTAGAAGATACCGATCTTAAGGGATTTTAATAACTTTGTATTTCTGAGATTGGAGAAAATATTATGGGATATGAATTGGCTGAAAAAGATCCAAAAGTTCGAGCAACAAGTACCATCTGGGGCTGTGCCATCGGCCTGTTAGGAGTGTGTATTCCCATCGTTGCCATTACCGAAACAGGGATTTTATTACCTTTTTTGGTGCTTCTCGGTGCTACGGGCGGAACAGCATCAGTATGGTTAGCTGCTGATAAACATCAACAGGATGATGTTCCGCTAACACAAACTGTTAAGTCACTGGAAGAACGGGTGATCAATCTAGAGACGATTTATGTCAGTCTCCCGGATGTTGATAAGCCCTTGCCGTTACCCGAAACCAATAAACACTGAGACCAGGCTTAATTGGAGCCCCGAAACTGGCTGAGTTTATGCAACTCTATGGGCACCAGCACTGTCAAACTTAGAAGAATCAAGATACCCCAGGTGTCAAGGCCGACAGGTTCAATGGCCAGTAAGCTTTTGCCTGGGGGTATATACATCATCAACACATGAACTAGAAACGCAATAATTGTGCCAATCAACAGGATAGGACTCCGCAAGGGCGATAGCTTAAATACTGACTGACTTTCTGAGCGACAATTACTAATGTGAACTATCTCGAACAATACCATTAACAGTAGAAGTATATTACGAGCAACAGGAACAGAGTGTCCTGCATCGATCATCCAATAGTAGGAGCCAAAGCCGACCACGCCCATCACCATGGCACCGAGCAGAGTGCGCTCAACCATCAGTCGATTAAAGATGGGTTCACGGGGTGATCTGGGGCGGCGGTGCAGGGTACCGTATTCTCCGGGTTCAAAGGCCAGTGCCACGTCTTGAATGCCGTTAGTGACTAAATTGAGCCAGAGCAGCTGCACGGGCAACAACGGTAACGGTAGACCAGTTGCCACCGCCAGGCTGAGTAAAATAATCTCGGCAGCCCCCGTCGAGACTAACAGATATATCACCTTGCGAATATTGTCGTAGGCGATCCGTCCTTCTTCTATGCCAGCCACAATCGTGGTGAAGTTGTCGTTGCTGATCACCAGTTCTGCGGCTTCACGGGCGACGTCGGTACCGGCTTTACCCATGGCCACACCGATGTTAGCTGCCCGTAGAGCTGGAGCATCGTTAATGCCATCGCCGGTTACTGCCACAAAATGCCCGGCGGCTCTGGCCGCATTGACCAGCTGCAGCTTTTGATGGGGCGCGATGCGGGCAAATACACAGGTGGTTTGAATCAGCTGTTGTATGTCTGGCTGAGCTGCTAACGCTTGGCCGGTCACCACCTGACTGGTGGCCAGATTTAAATCTTGAGCAATGGCTAAGGCTGTTGCAGGATGATCGCCTGTGATCATCCACACGGCAATGCCAGCGGCATGACAGGATGAGATCGCATCTTTTACCCCAGGCCTTAAAGGATCGATCATGCCAACAAATCCCAGTAATTTCAGCTTAGAAGGCTCCGGCGGCACCTGGGTAGAATCGAGGCTATTGGGGGCCATGCCTTCAGCCAGGGCCAGCACCCGATAGCCCTGTTCAGCCATTTGTTGAGAGAAATGCCAGGGCGATGGTCCTGGCGACACCCCACACATGGTGCGCAGACGCTCAGGAGCCCCTTTGACCAATACATGTACGTGATCCTCAATGGCATGGTAAGTGGCGGCAAATTGATGTTCTGGCTCAAACGGGATTTCATTGACCTGGGGATACAGGTTCAGCGTCGATTCCCGGCTCCAGCCTAATTTATGAGCCATGGTCAGTAGGGCAATTTCTGTGGGGTCTCCCCGCCAGGTCCACTGGCCATCACTGTGGTGCAAATCGGCTTCATTGCATAATACCGATGCCCGTGCGATGCGATCCAATGCTACATGATCCGGTGTGATAATCTCTCCTTGGGATAACACCTGACCAACGGGTGTGAATCCTTCGCCCGTAACATCAAAGCTTTCGCCATTGGGAAGATAAATTTGGCGCACCGTCAATTCGTTGCAGGTGAGGGTGCCAGTCTTATCGCTGGCGATCAGGGTGCAGCTGCCCAGCCCTTCAACTGCCGGCAAGCGCCGCACAATCACTCCCCGTCTGGCCATGCGCCGGGTGGTGACAGCCAGGGCCACAGTCAGGGCCACGGGAAGTCCTTCTGGAATCGCGGACACCGCCAGGGCCACACTAAACAAAAACATTTCCACCAGGTTATACCCGTGTTTTAGAATGCCTAACCAGGCAATACCCACCGCGGCGATCACCACCGATAGGGCCACCACCTGACTAAACTGTTCCATGCGTTTGAGTAACGGGGGCTTGCCAACCGATGTGGCCATCATGTCCAGGGCCAGTTGCCCGACGGCGGTGCCTGTTCCTGTGGCGACAACAATGCCTCGACCCCGGCCGCGCACCACTATGGACCCTGCATAGACCATATTGAGACGGTCGGCCAGGGGTGTGGAGTCTTCTCCGAGCCAACTAGCGTGTTTGAGAATTGTTAACGATTCTCCCGTTAATAATGATTCATCCACTTCCAGGTTGTGGGTGTGTATCAGGCGGATATCAGCGGGGATGCGATTTCCCGATTCTAACCACACCACATCACCGGGCACCACATCGTCGGCATCGATCTCACGCACTTCGCCATCGCGTATAACAGCCGCACGAATTTTTAACAGCTGTTGTAGGGCTCGGCTGCTTTTCTCAGCCCGCCATTCTTGATATCCCCCGATGACGGCATTAAGAATAAGAACGGCCACGATAAATCCGGCATCTTTGAGATCGCCAATGGCCGCTGATACCAGCGCAGCAATGGCCAGGATATAAATTAGAGGGCTACGAAATTGCCGTAGGAGCAGCTGCCAATGGCTGGGGCCAGACTGTTGAGGCAGATGGTTTGCACCCACTTGCTGCAAACGCCCCATGGCCTCTGATTGGGTGAATCCATGGGGGGTAGATTGGAGGGTGTTGAAAACAGTTTTGGACGAACTGGCATGCCAGGGGGTGGAAGGGAGGAGTTGCATTGCGATCGTTATGGCAGACTCGCTGAATTATATGGCAGGCAACCTGCCACGGTCATAACCAGACACGCTCTCGACCTGTGTCAGACGCTAAAAGGTTATCCTGAGAATATAGAAGACTTCTACCTCCTGACTCCTACATTCTAATTATTTGCTAGGTCTTACAAATAATTGAGTATCCCTACTTATTTACTGACTTTGTTCATCAGATGGTTCTACCTGAGTAGCTAGGGCGAGTTGTTCAACCAAATTGTTAAGTCTCTGAATCTGCTGCGCTTGCTGATAGTAGAGGAATCCATTCAAGCCCAGGAATATGACAAGTATCAATCCAGTAAACCATTTCCAGGGGTGTGGTTTACGACCTTCAATATCCAACTTCAGTTCTGTAAACCAGTCTGAAATCCTTTGGTCTAATGCATCATGTAGTTTCTTATCTGCTTCTCTCGTATATTCTACAAGATGTTCATGAGGTTCAGACGCTGGATCGATAGGTCTGGGCTTTTTATTACCCTTGACATTAGCTTGAGTCGGTCTACGATTAGCATCCATTGAAACACCCTCCTTTTTTTTTAGCCACAAGTATCTGACTGCAACACCTAAAGACTAAACTTAGAACATGAGAAAGTTGTGAAGGGTCTAGATGGCTTCTGATATAAGCGGCCCCCATCAACTATCAGACTACGATTTATTTAACAAATTGTTCTATACTTCAATAGGTTACATTTTCTCAAGATATAATATTCATACGCTAGGATAAGAAACTTTCTCAGTGAAGGGGTTCAGTGAGGAGTTTCTTGTCAATGTTTTTAACGCCACGCTTCATGGTGTTAGGGCCATACCGATAGGACACGTCCTTAACTTAGTTGCTGTTAGTTTGGTTGCGACTGTTCGGTAGGCTACCCCGTTCAAGGTCTCTGCTCGTATACCCCTGGTCTTAGAACTATGGGGATAACTTTATTAGTGGTGATGGCTTTGCCACTGGTGGCAAGGTAGCCCTCAGCGACACTGTTTTTATCACATTGTCGATTGCCACAGGTGTTGATTTCAACAACATAATAATAGTGAAGGTGTTTTCTTGCCTCTTACCTGTCACTTATGACCTCGGAGCAGGATAAGTGCCATGCAATGTTCACCTGATTATCGTCTCTCTAACGTTTTTTATCTTCAATTAGTTCTTCAATCAACTTACTATCGATCCTTTCAGGGTCAGTTACCTCGGAATCAGTCTGTTGGAGCCGGGCTGCAACAGATTTCTGGGCTGCTATTGCTGACGCTGCTTCTGGCCATAGGAGGCCTGGGCCTGGGGAAGGAGGCGCACGCTCAAACTGCAATTCGTGACAGTGCTACTGGAGCAGTCCATGTAGACCACAATACCTTTGATATTGACACTGGCCCACTGGAGAATCGCTCTCATATTCCTCTGCCAGCTGACTTTATTGGGGAAACCCATGAGGGTGTGGCCCAGCCAGTAATCCACGATAAATTGTCGCCTAACAGTGTGGAAATCACACCAGATGTAGAGTTTCTTGATCATTCGCTTAACCAGCTGCTAGGTCAAGATGCTGATGATATTACCCATACCTTACAGTTAGACTCGCTGCAGCTGACGACTCGGTTTAACCTGCGCCATCAGGCGGGAGCCCATGAGTTTGGCGAAGGCATTCAAGTGACTGTATTTGGCCCAGATGGTGCTGTGCAAAGCCGCGAATCTGTATTTGTCAGCGGCAGTGGGGTAACCATTGGCCCAAATGGTCAGCCTCTGCCAGCTCAAGCAGAAATTAATGTCACCTATGGTGTGCATGAAACCGTGGAGCTGCGGGTATTGAATCTTCAAGCAGATGGTGCGGCTCCCAGAGAGTCAGGGATTTACTTTTCGCAAAACGGTGAGTTTGTTGTCGAAGACTTGCCCAATGGTGGCGATCTAGATTTTAACGATGGTGGCTATGTGCAATCGTTTAGCGGCCAGGGGTTGGTGCAGACTTTAACGGAACATAGCAATATCTCCTATGAAACTCAGGTGGTGGAAACTCCCCTGGAGCCACTGTTGCGCGAAGATGTGATAGAAGCCGTCGAAGTGGTTGAGCACGTCGAACAGATTGAAACTGTTACGGAAATCGATAGGGATTGGGGACAAATTGAGCTGCCAGAGACTGGGGCGACTCGCCTGGGGCACGCACGAGCGGCCCAAACTGAAACAGATCAATGGCTGGTGTATGACCGCTATTCAGGGGCCGCTCAGGTGCGCCTGGGCAGTGATGGTGTGGGCCTTACGGGGCAGCTGCCGCCCTTGGTGAATAATCCTCAAGCATCGCCAACATTGTTGACGGGGAATGTGATCTTTGACCCGACTGCGGATGATAATGAAGCGGGACTGACGCTGACCCTGGGGATAACGCAGTTTTTGCACCCCACTCACCAGCTGGCGCGGGATGTTTTTGGTAATGCGATCGCACATTCAGAGGGTCCCACCCTACTAGAGCCAGCAGGACTATTAACAAATCGTCAATTTGTTGGCTATGTACCACCGCAACCAGGGGAAGCGGTTCTGGGCAGTCCGCTGACATCCGTAGACGGCATTTTTGAAATACCTACCGAGCAAGCGATAACAATTGCCCCTCCCGATCCTCAACGGGTGGGTCCAGGCAACGCCGCCTATACCAATAATGTAGGCGGTCTCCTGCTGGAAGCTGGGGCCGGAAATTTAGAATTTGTCCCCCAGTGGACCGCCAGCGGCTATGCTCAGGAGCCGATTTCTTTGGAACCGGGCCAGGTCCAGCGGATTATGTATGCCCTGGTGCCTCAACCGTCACAACCGCTACAGCTAGGGCAACACTATAGGGTGCTTGATGGCACAGATGGCTATCGACTGGCCGATGGGGATCTGAGGGTAATTGCAGCCGATCGACAGCCCCAGAACTTTGTCCAGGAAAATGTAGAAATCTATGCAGTAGAAGATACTTTGCCGGGTCGTAATGCTGTTACCGAGGTGTTTAATGGCATTCCAGGTCTGTATGCTGAAGTGATAGGCGGCGAACGTCTGCCGACCTTGGATGTGACCCTGCCAGGGGAGGCCGATGCGCGGGTGGGAAATAGCCTATCGCCAGTAGATTGGATCTCCCCTAAACCAGGCCAACGGGCCTATGCTCAGACGACAATGGCAGCAGGCATTTACCTGGGCGGTTGGTTCACCACCGGTATCGGTAACCAGCGAGATACCATAACCCTCGCTACTTCTACAGTAGAGCAATCTACCAATGAAATTCGCACGCAGCGGACAGTTAACACGTTTGCTACGCCAGTAGCTCAGCTAGATTCTCTTTTAGTGGAAACAACAGAGATGATTGCCGAGCTGGGGACGGCCTCCTTTGATATTAATGGTCAGGGGGAACTCACCAATGTGAATTTTATAGAAGGTGACATCCAAGATCGCACAGTGAGCCATGTGGTCGTTGAACATACTCGCCAATTGCAGCACGGTGAAGAATTTTTGCTCAGTTCCTTGAGTGATGAAACCGTGCAGCTATCGGTTCCCCAGTTAACGCTGCTGGATCAGGAGTTTTCAACTGAAAAAGATTCCTATCCAAACGTTGCCCCGCTTCGGGGTGAGCTTACCCTGGGAGGTGTGCTTAACTTTGGCAATACTCCCTGGTCCCCTGCGGCCAATATACTGCGAACAGAGTTATTTGCCAGGGAGATTATCATCGGTCGTGGCAATAATTCAGAAGCGGGTTGGCGGGCTGAGCTGGTCTTCCATCCATTTGGCGAAGAGCAGCGCGATGCCTTCCAATACGATCCCTCAGGTAATGTAGTGCCCGTGTACCAGACCGAACCTATTCTGGACGCAGACGGTAGACAGCGGGTGGAGACTCTGACCGGAGATAATGGCACGGTAGTAGATGTCCTCGTCAATCAGTTTGTCCTGGATGAAGCAGGCGACCCTATTGCCCAAACCACTGGTACCGGGCGACCCAATGGACCGGGTTTATATCTGCGGGTAGAAGATCTCTTTAGTAATGATGACGGTGTCGTGTTTGCTGGCGGCATCCAGTTTGATTTCTAAATTGCCTGAATGAGGTGTTTGAGCACATCATCGAGGCTGCGGTAGCGTTCTTTTGATGACGAGTTGGGCCCAGCACTGGCTTACTCAGCTAGACCCTGAGGGTACATATACCATTTTGGGGTTCAGGCAGGGTGAAAAAAAATGTTGTTCCCAAGGTTGGTTTGGAGTCTACCCAAATGCGTCCACCGTGACTTTCAACAATCTTTTTACAGGTGGCTAACCCAATTCCCGTACCGGGATATTCATCTTTAGTATGCAGTCGCCGAAAAATTTGAAATATCTGGTCAAAGTACTCTGGCTGGATGCCAATGCCATTGTCATGAACTTTAAACAACCATTCATTTTTTTGATGTTCTGCTGACACCTGCACCTGGGGTGGCTGCTCGGCTGATTGATATTTAAGCGCATTGCTAAGCAGATTTTGAAACAGCTGTGACAGCTGGGTTTCATTGGCACAGATGATGGGCAATCCGTCGATGATGATGTCGGCGTGACTCTCATGAATGCTCTGTTGCAATTCAGCCAGAACTTTTTCCATGACCTGATTACAGTCTATGGGGTCACAGAGTTGCTCAGATTGACCAACCGTGGCATAGGTTAACAAATCTTGAATCAGCTGCGCCATATGCTGACTGGCATTGATAATTTGATGAATGTACTGGTTGACGGGGGCATCTAGCTGGTCGCGATAGGTGTACGCCAGAAGTTTGGCAAATCCAAATATGCTTTGCAGGGGTTGCTGGAGGTCATGGGAGACGACATAGGCAAACTGCTCCAGTTCCTGGTTAGATCGGGTTAGTTCAGCATTCAGATGCTGGAGCTTATCCAGGTTTAGCTGTCGCTCAATGGCGTAGTTGATGGCCCGCACTAGCCAGGTACGTTGGATTTCGCCTTTGATCAGGTAGTCTTGAGCCCCTTCGCGCAGGGCTGAGATTGCAACATCTTCGTCATCTAATCCCGTCAAAACTACGATGGGTGTCCGAGGATTGGAGGTATGTATTTTCTTAACCGTCTCTATTCCCCGACTGTCCGGTAAGGAGAGGTCTAGTAAAACCGCATCAAAGTTAGTTCCCCTTAAGTAATGGATAGCATCCTTAAGTTGCTCAGCTTGCGTTAACTCAATATATTCTACGGTTGAGAGAAAATTCCTCAACAAGTAAGCATCCGCAGGGTTATCTTCAACTAAGAGGACTCTGATAACGTCATTACTCACGGCTGCTCCATTGGATCAGTTGAACATGGGCTAATCGACCCATTGTATAGGGGGGCCTTAAACCCTGACAATACAACTTCAATGCCCTAATCCTGATAAACTACAATCCGATTTCGGCCTTGCTTCTTAGCCTGATATAAGGCCCGATCTGCTGCTAAGACAAGATCTTCGAAGCATTTATTTTGACAGGTCTGGGTAAATGCTACGCCAATACTTAGGGTAACTCGGGGCGCTACCGCAGAGGCAATATGAGGAATATTCAAAGTGTGAAGAACTGATTTTATCTCTTGAGAGACTTTCTGCACTCCAGTCAAATCAGTATCAGATAATACAAAAGCAAATTCTTCCCCACCATAGCGAGCCATTAAATCTGAGGAGCGTTTTGTAATCATTTTTAAGCCTTGGGCCACCTGACGCAAGCAACAATCACCCGCTTGGTGGCCATAATGGTCGTTATAGCTTTTGAAGTGGTCGATATCACACAAAATAAATGACAATGGCACTTGTGCCCGCTGACAACGATGCCACTCCTGCTGTAAGTAGTGATCCAACCTGCGACGATTTGCTAAGCCAGTCAGACCATCCTCAATCACCAGACGCTGAAGCTCTGTGTTGGCTGCTTGTAGAGCTTGTTCAGAACGGATGCGAGCAGAATTTTCTTGTTTGAGACGTTTATTCAGCCGTTGGAGTTTATCTAAATTTTGTTGTCGCTCAATGGCATAGTAAATGGCTCTTGCCAACCAGGTTTGTTGGATATGGCTCTTGATCAAATAGTCTTGTGCCCCTTCACGCAGGGCTGAGATCGCAACGTCTTCGTCATCCAATCCGGTTAATACGACGATAGGGATGTCAGGACGGACCTTGTGTATTCTTTTAACCGTATTCAAACCCCGACTATCCGGTAAAAATAGATCGAGTAAAATGGCATCAAATCTGTTTGTTTGGAGACACTCAACAGCATCATTAAGGTACTCAACCTGGTGGGTTAGCTCAATGTGCTCCACCGTGGAGAGAAACTTTCTCAGCAGATAGACATCTGCAACATTATCTTCAACTAAGAGGACTGAGGTAACGTCTTTACTCACGGCTGATCAACCCACTGAATTGTCTAAGCTAGACGTACATCTATCCTAATCATTGCATACGAGGCAGTTTAACTGTAGTCAGTCCAAAATACTCCAAAAGCCTTAATTGATGCCATATTAGTTTTCTCGCCGGACGCCTGTACACAATTGCTGAAATGGTGGCTAAATCAGGGATATCCTTGCCTTCAGCTAGGGTTTTATCCTCATAACTTCCTCACAAGCCGCTTGTAACGTCTAAGTGTAGTCAGAGACGAATCGTAGCGATTTAACACACTATGCCGTGAGGTAGGGTTTCCCCCCAACTGTACCAGTCTGTTCGGAATATACTAGAAGTACCCAAAGCAGCGCATTGTCAACGAGTAGACCTGTAAAGGAGTGGCAAAAAGCTGTTCCTAAAAGCCCAACCTAAAAGCTCAACGACAGTTTCTATTCTGCAAAGCGAGTATCCACAACAGGGGAGGTGATCACCATGCTATGGTTACCCCATGCCGCTAAAAAGTTACCTAAAGCCGAGTCTGTCTTTTTATTACCGGTGCGAGATGCGGTGCTATTGCCTGGTATCACCCTACCCATGGTGGCAGGGCGACCCCATTCTGTTGCCTCAGTGGAAACGGCTGTCGCCACTGAGAACAAGCAAATTATCATTGCAGCTGTCCGCCCAGAGTGTCTAGAACGCATGGCTAAGAGCCGTGATGCAGAAGCAGAGGCAAAAAAATTATCAGATATCTATGCTGTTGCCACGCTGGGAGTGGTCCGCCGGATGGCACGCTTGCCCATTGGCCCCATCCAGCTGCTGGTAGAAGGGTTAGAGCGTGTACAGCTAGAAAAATTACGGTTAAACAATCAGGGGTTTGAAGTCGAATTTCGACGACTGCCAGCGTTGACCATTGAGGCCGCTGTGGCTGCTGGTGGGGAGGCGGCCACCCTCAATGTACTGACCGATGCCATTAAGTCCCTGTGGGAGGAAGCGGCATCCGTAAACCTCAACTTTCCTGATGAACTGTTAGCGGTCTTAATTAACAATGACGATCCAGCTCAAATTGCCTATCAGTCAGTTATTTTGATGCAGCAGGATGTGCCTGCGACCCAGGCAGCCTTGGCTGAAAATACGTTGGAAACCTTACTGCGAAAGGTACTGGATGACTTACAAAAACATGTCGAAGAACAGCGACTGCGCAGCCAGATTTTAGGAGAAACCAAAAAGGAAATCGATGAACAACAGCGAGAATTTTTCCTGCGGCAACAATTAAAGAAAATTCAAGAGGAATTGGGCCAAGGTAATCCAGATCAAGAAGAAATTGCTGAATTGCGAAAGAGTCTGGCAGCTGCAACCCTGCCATCTGTGGCAGAGAAACAGGTGAAGCGGGAGTTAGCCCGTTTAGAACGGGTGGGGAGTAGTTCGGCTGAAGGGGGGGTGATACGGACTTATTTGGATTGGCTGCTGGAGATGCCCTGGCAGAAAACGATTGAAGATAATTTAGATTTGCAGAACGCCAGTGCTGTGCTGGATGCAGACCACTATGGTCTAGAGAAAGTGAAGGAGCGAATAATTGAGCATTTGGCTACATTTAAACTCAAGCGTCAGCAGCAGGCTCCTAAAGAAGATGCCCCTCGACAGGCTGAGCACTATGCGGTCGGTACGGTCGTTTGTTTTGTTGGACCGCCCGGCGTAGGTAAAACTAGTTTGGGACGCTCCATTGCTCGGACCCTAGGACGTCCATTTGAGCGCATCAGCCTGGGCGGTTTGCGGGATGAGGCAGAACTGCGGGGACACCGCCGCACCTATATTGGGGCGATGCCGGGACGGATCATTCAGGCGATTCATCGGGCTGGGGTGAAGAATCCGGTGATTATGCTGGATGAATTGGACAAGGTAGGAATGGACTACCGGGGCGATCCGGCGTCGGTCCTACTGGAAATTCTGGATCCGCAACAAAACTACTGTTTCCACGATCTGTATCTGGATGTTGATTTTGATCTGTCTCAGGTAATGTTTATTGGCACGGCCAATGATCTCTCCAAGGTGTCACCGCCTTTGTTAGATCGCCTGGAGTTGGTAGAACTCTCAGGCTATTCTGACCACGATAAACTCGCGATCGCAAACAGTTATCTGTTACCCCGGCAGTTAGAAAAAGCAGGACTGCCTGCAAATGCCATCGTCTTACCGGAAGCCACATTGCGCCAGGTGATTGATCGCTATACCCGAGAGGCCGGTGTGCGCCGTCTGGAGCAGCAGCTAGGAGGACTGTGTCGTAAAGTTGCAGTCAAGTTTGCCGCCGGGGAAACCACGTCCGTTCACATCCATCCCGAGCAGTTGGAAACATTGTTAGGCCCACCGCACTATCTACGGGATGAGCGGCGACAGCGGCCCCAGCCTGGCGTAGCGACAGGTCTGGCCTGGACCCTGGCCGGAGGTGATGTACTCTTTGTCGAGGCGGTAATGCTGCCCCAGGGGAAAGACCTCACATTGACCGGACAGCTAGGGGATGTGATGGAAGAATCGGTGCGGATCGCTCGTTCCTATATCTGGTCCCATGCAGAAACATTGGGAATTGATCTATCCCTGCTCAAGGACAATGGCCTACATTTGCATGTCCCTGCCGGGGCGATTCCTAAGGATGGCCCTTCGGCTGGGGTAACGATGCTAACGGCGATCGCGTCGCTGCTGTTGCACCAGCCTGTACGCACCGATACAGCCATGACGGGGGAGATTGATCTCAGTGGTGATGTGCTGCCAGTGGGAGGCATTCGAGAAAAAGTGTTGGCCGCTCACCGGGCCGGTATTCGCCGCGTGCTGTTACCGTTGCACAATGAGAAGGATCTGGTGGATGTGCCCGACCATGTGCGCCAGGAAATGGAATTTGTGCAGTGCGATC
>JBCCXQ010000037.1:0-31100 GCA_039191365.1 Cyanobacteria bacterium P01_F01_bin.13
ATTTTTCGAGCTTTACCTGGGATGAATTGAAGCGCTGAGCCTTGCTAATCAACGGGGTATGAAATGGTCTTCACCCCCTAGGTAGAACGGTCTAACGCTTCCCCTCTCAACATACAAGGTATGTATAGCAAATGTCCTGATGCATTAGGACATTTGTGCGGCAGGTTAACGTTGTAACGTAAGACTTTGGGGGATACCCATTTTCCTGACTAATCTGACAGATGCTATAAGTAAACCTCTTAAGCTGGTGTAATAAAATCAATAACCAGTTGCTTTGATGAAGGAGCCGTCGTGACATCTGAATCGGCCAGCTGGATAGTCACAAATCAATCAAAATTTGGTCAGCTACAAACTCAATTGACTACATGCTGGCAGCCTATTGACTGTTTTGATCGTGCTCCCAGACAGATTCTGGTTGTGCCCTCCCTGAGCCTAGATCAAGAGGAATTGGTCAAGGTAGAGGGGGTACATCACTATGAAGAACGTCTGCTATTTTCACTCCTTCATTTACGTAACCCCAATACATCTCTGATATATGTGACATCGCAGCCCCTGCATCCTAGTATTGTGGATTATTATTTGGAGCTATTACCTGGTATTCCTAGCTCTCATGCTCAGAATCGCCTGCGTTTATTTTCTACCTATGATGGGTCTCAACGGCCCTTAACCGAAAAGATTTTGAACCGCCCGCGTTTAGTCGAGCGTATTCGCCACTGTCTTTCGCCTCAAGAAGCCTACATGGTGTGTTACAACTCTACGGTTTGGGAACAGCAGTTGGCACTGACATTAAATATTCCGCTCATGGCTCTGCCTCCAACCTTATTAGATTTAGGCACCAAGGCTGGCAGCCGTGAGATTTTTGCTATTTGTGATGTGCCTTATCCAAAGGGCAGTCGCCTCGCTCACTGTGTTAAGGAGTTGGCTGTAAACACGACTAATCTGTGGGAACAACAGCCATCCCTAAAGCGTATTGTAATTAAACTCAATGAAGGATTTTCAGGGGAAGGTAATGCCCTTTTGAGGTTAGATGAATTATCTAACGTTGCCCCTGGTAAGGCCACCCGCAAAGAACGCCTTGCAGTAGTGCTTGAAGCTATGCAACACATGCGCTTTCAATATGTGCATGAAACGTGGGGGCATTTTAGTCGCAAGATTGAGGAGCTGGGTGCGATCGCAGAAGCATTTATCGAAGGCGACATCAAACGTTCCCCTAGCGTTCAGGGACACATTACTCCATTTGGAGACGTAGAAATTCTCTCCACCCATGACCAAATTTTAGGCGGGCCAGACGGACAAATCTTTCTAGGCTGTAGGTTTCCTGCAGATGCAGCCTATCGGATGGAACTCCAAGAAATCGGACGTCGAGTAGGAGAAGCCTTGGCCAAACGTGGAGCATTAGAGCGATATAGCGTCGATTTTATTGCGGTTCAAAAAGAGCAGCAACATTGGGAACTCAATGCTATTGAAATCAACCTGCGCAAAGGTGGGACTACTCATCCTTTTATGGCTCTACAGCTATTAACCAACGGCAGCTATAGCCTGGAGGATGGCCAATTCTATACTCCCCAGGGCCAGCCCAAATACTACCGAGCCTCAGACAACCTACAAAAAGACCAGTACAAAGGTCTGCTCCCCAATGACCTGATGGACATCATTATGGTAGAACAGCTGCACTTTAATTCCATTGCCGGAACGGGGGCAGCATTCCACTTAATGGGCTGCCTCTCGGAATACGGCAAACTGGGCCTCACCTGTATTGGCAACACTCCTGAAGAAGCAGAACAAATTTATGAACGGGTGGTTACCGCCTTAGATAGTGAGACCCGCTAACGATTTTTCATCATGCGGGCAATATCGCGTTTCTCTTGCTTTTGCTTTAAGGACTCCCGCTTATCGTGGAGCTTTTTACCGCGCCCAATCGCAATATTGACTTTCACGCGCCCTTTTTTCAGATATAGCTTCAAGGGCACCAGGGTAAGGCCCTTTTCTTCCACCTTGCCGATGAGCTTACGGATTTCGGCCTTATGGAGCAGTAGCCTCCTCGGACGGCGCGGCTCATGGTTATAGGCCTGGTTTGTCATGTTATGGGGTGAAATGTGGACGTTTAGGAGCCAAACTTCACCATTTTTGACTTGAGCATAGCCATCTCGCAGATTTACCTTGCCAGCACGAATGGACTTAACTTCAGTCCCTTTCAAAGCAATCCCGGCTTCATAGCTATCTAAAATTTCATAGGTAAACCGAGCCTGACGATTGTCAGCCATGACTTTGAAGCCGTCACTAGGCTGGGATTTTTTGTTGTTTTTTGCCATAGCCCTTTATTCTACTACCACGCACCATTCATGCAGCTCGTAATCCACACAACCATTTTGAATAAGTGGATCAGCCTGAACAATCGCTTCGGCTTCGTCTAGGGAGGACGCCTGAAACAGCAACATGCCACCACCACGCTCGGCCCAATAGCCGGTTTTAGCCTGGTGTCCTTTAGCAATGAGGTCATTGACATAGGCCACATGGGCAGGAACAAACTGGTCAAACGTTGATTTATTAACAATCCCACGCTCAATTTTGACAAACCAGACCATAAAAAATCATTAAGTATAACGACCCTACCGATCAGCAGAAGCCTCACAAAATATATTTTAGGAAGATTAATTGAAAACCCATGGTTTCGCAGCGATTCTTCATTGCTTTGGTACCGCCACCAGAAATTCAAGCCTCAGTCAATGATATTAAGCACCATTTTGAAACACATTATGGTTCTCGCAAAGCCTTAAACTCACCACCTCACATCACCCTACAGGCCCCGTTTGAATGGTCCGATCAGCGAAATTTAGATGAGTTAACCGAGAAATTAAGAGGGTTTGCCAAGGCGCGAGACAGGGTTGCGATCGCACTGCGTAATTTCGGTGCCTTTCCGCCTAGAGTCATCTACATCGACGTTGTCCAGAATCCTGCCCTCATGGCTTTGCAAAACAATTTGGCCATGTTTATGGCAACTCACTACGGACTGGTTGATCGCCGTTATCCTCACTTTTGTCCCCATATGACCGTAGCTTTCCGCGACCTCACCAAAGCAGCATTTCGCCAAGCCTGGCCAGAGTTTCAACAAAAAAACATTACCCTTGACTTTACGGCTCAGAAGCTGGCGTTACTGCGTCACAACGGTCAACAATGGCAAATTTATCAGCACTACCCCTTGCATAAAACGACTGATTAAAACTGCAGGGTAGTCCCACCAAACCAAAACCATCCCAAACTGCTAGCGCTACTTACCGCGTAAATGCCCTAAATGCTTAATTAGTTGAATTGTTGAACCGCATTAGCCCTATCCTTGATATCGCCATGCAGCCTGGAAAAAGTCTCGCTCGCACACCATTGCATAACGGTAGGTAGATCGAATTAGCTCACTGTCTTCGGCATAGTCATCCACAATGGCCTCTAGCTGAGCCGCCAAGGGCTCAAACTCGTCACTACTGTAAGTAATAATCCAATCCTTGTAAATATGGTCTGGGGCACCCCCTTGAGCAAGCTGCTGTCCTAAATAGGCATACAGTCGCATGCAAGGAGACATCGCTACTGCCGTTACCCCAATAGGCTTACTCCAGGCTGTTGCTAGTAAAAAGTCCGTATACTGACGTGTAGCTGTCCCTGGACTCACCTGGGCCAAGTCCACATTCCAGGTCTGGGCATAGCCCTGGTGCAGTTTTAGCTCAGTTAGTACGCCAGCAGCCAACTCATGAAACACGTTAAAACTCTGCCAGGTGGGAGCTTTAGCAGCGGCAATACTGTAAGCCCTAGCAAACGCTTCTAGAAAAAAGGCATCCTGTCCCACATAGTAAGCGAATAGCTTCTTTGGCAAGGTGCCATCGGCAATCCCTTGGACAAACGGATGGGCAAGGCTTTCATTGGCCAAGTCTAGATGTTGTTGCCAAAGCGCAGAAGAAAGAGTCATAGAGAATACTCAACAGGCATTTGCGGGTGCCATTATAGAATTAATACGCTGTAGACCCATCTAATGGCACCCACCGCCCAATGTTAGACCTGGCTGACCTTAAACGCGAAAGCGACCTACTTACCAATCGCCTGAGCAAAGCTCAGGAGTATCTTTGACCTGCCTGCCATTCAAGCCAAGATCGATGATTTGGAGCAGGTGGCTGCTCAACCAGATTTTTGGGACGATCAAGAGCAAGCACAAAAAACGCTGCAAACACTGAATGAATACAAGTCTTACCTGGAGCAGCTCAACAGCTGGACCATTCAGCTTGGGGACATTCAAACGATTGCAGAGCTATTGGAAGTAGAATCCGATCCGGCCCTTTTAACTGAGGCCCAGGAAACAGCCCAAACCCTTGCTAAGGAGCTCGACCAGTGGGAATTGCAACAGCTGTTATCCGGTCCCTACGATAAAAACAGTGCTGTAGTTACTATCAACGCTGGTGCCGGGGGAACTGATGCTCAAGATTGGGCAGAAATGTTGCTACGGATGTATACCCGCTGGTGCGAACAGCATGGGTACAGCGTCAAACTGGTAGAGGAATCCAAAGGCGATGAGGCTGGCCTAAAATCAGCCACTTTAGAAATTGATGGACGATATGCCTACGGTTACCTGAAGGCAGAAAAGGGGACCCATCGGCTGGTACGAATTTCTCCATTTAATGCTAATGGCAAGCGTCAGACTAGCTTTGCTGGCATTGAAGTAATGCCAGTCCTAGATGACACGATCGAACTGGATATTCCAGATAAAGATCTAGAAATCAAGACGTCTCGTTCTGGCGGTGCCGGTGGTCAAAACGTTAACAAGGTGGAGACGGCTGTGCGAATAACCCACCTGCCGACCGGACTATCAGTCCGGTGTACCCAAGAGCGATCACAACTACAAAACCGAGAAAAAGCCATGGCTCTGCTCAAGGCTAAGCTACTGATCATCGCCCAAGAGCAACAGGCTCAAGCCATTGCTGATATTCGCGGTGACATGGTAGAAGCTGCCTGGGGCAACCAGATTCGCAACTACGTTTTTCACCCATATCAGATGGTGAAGGACCTCCGCACCAATGTTGAAACTACAGCCGTTGAAGATGTCATGAATGGAGACCTTGATCCGTTTATTGAAGCTCTACTGCAGCAGGAAAACCAAATTACTCAAGAAACAACACTGTAGTCGGCATCATCCATTAAGAACTGATACATTACTTAATAAAACTATCTGATGTATCATTAGTCCTATTCATATGTCTCAACAATCACCTCCCCCCATCGATACTTCATCCGCTGAACCTGCACCCAGCTACGTCAAGTTAGCGATGCGTAACATGGTTAAAAAAGGTAGCAAATCTTTATTTCACTTTTCCCTTACAGCTGCTGGTCTGCTCGGGCTGCTGGTTGGTCTGGCCTACATCACCCGATGAGCCTGCCCCAACAGTCGTTCATCCCTGAGCTAGACCTCTGGGTAGAGACCACAGAATCCATAGCGGTTTCCCTGGGAGACTTACTGCCAACAAATTCAATTTGGGAGACTTGGTTTAAGGCTTGGCTAACCGAGCTCAAACCAAGTTCGTCTCCCATTGGTCGGTATGAAGTCAGCCTCCTGCTGACCGACGATGCCACTATTCAGCACCTAAACGCCCAGTATCGCCATCAAGATAAGGCCACTGACGTACTGGCCTTTGCTGCCCAGGAAACGGCTATCCCTGGTAGCCAGCTTCTCTATCAAACATCTCCTCTCCCATTAGGGGATGTAGTTATTTCTGTAGAGATAGCCCAACGCCAGCGTCATGCGGCCAATTACTCGCTTACTCAAGAATTAGCATGGCTCGCAGCCCATGGTCTTTTACATCTATTAGGATGGGACCATCCTGACGATACTAGTCTCAAAACCATGTTGGAAAAACAGCACAGCTTGTTACAGAAGGTTGGACTTGTTTTTAGCAATATGGCTGTTGATTAACGAATCTATATAGGTAATATACGATTACAGATTTTGATGAAGGTTAACATAACTGGCAGAATGATAATTCTTTCGGGAACCTATTTAGTAGTTTCAGGCTTCGATTAACTAGGTCCGAAGATGAGTATGCGTCTTCTCATGGACTAGCAGTAATCCTGCCTTTGGGTTTCGGTTGCTGCCCACTGTACTAACACATATACAAAATTACCTTTAGGGTTTGTGCATGTCTATTTCATCCAATCTTCAAACCACTGCTAAAAGCAAAAAGGAAAGCAAAACTGCTTGGCAGGTTGCCCCTAATTTGTTGATCAGCTTTCGCTATGCATGGGCGGGAATTGCCTATGCTGTTCGAACCCAACGCAATTTTCGTATTCATTTAGCAATTGCCCTTGTAGCATTTACGCTGGGCATATCGCTACATATTAAGGCCATCGAAGCCGCTGTTGTTGCCATAACCGTCAGTGCCGTCCTGGTGATGGAGCTTATGAATACGGCTTTAGAGTCTGTGGTGGATCTTACTGTTGGTCAGACTTATCACGAGCTTGCCAAAATTGCTAAAGACTGTGCTGCTGGGGCCGTGCTTATCTCTGCTATGTCAGCTGTACTGGTGGCAGCGTTTATCTATCTACCTCCTCTAATTGCGCTTTTTAAGCCTGGGATCGCGTAAGCTGAGCTAACTGAGCTTCAAGCAAACAATGATTTTAGTCATTGATAACTACGATAGTTTTACCTATAACCTGGTGCAGTATTTGGGAGAGCTAGGACAAAAGCTTACCGTTGCAGCTGATATTCAGGTATTTCGCAACGATCAAATTACTGTGGAACAGATCCATATCCTGGCACCGGACGGAATACTCATCTCCCCTGGGCCAGGTACTCCCAACGATGCCGGTATTTCCCTAGAAATTATTAAAGAACTTGGGCCAATGATTCCCATACTGGGGGTATGTTTGGGGCATCAAAGCATTGGTCAGGCATTTGGTGGCACTGTTACAGCCGCTCCTGAGCTTATGCATGGCAAAACATCTCCGGTTATCCATACCAACCAGGGGGTGTTTTCAGGGCTGGAAAATCCGCTGACAGCTACCCGCTATCATAGTCTGGTGGTCGATCGAGATAGCTGTCCTGAATGTTTAGAAATCACCGCTTGGGTGGAAGACGGCACAATTATGGGCCTGCGCCACCGGCAATACCCTCATATTCAAGGGGTACAGTTTCATCCTGAAAGCGTCCTAACTCAATCAGGTAAACAGCTATTACATAACTTTTTGAGTCCTATTCCCATTCAGGTGCCAGCGACGGCAGCGGCCTAATTTACAGGGCCCAGAAGATTGACTACTCTGAGCTTTCTAAAAAATTGATCTCAGTACAAACACGATAAAACTGTCTACCTTACCGCGCGAAGCTTCCAAGGCTGTGGCACTATTACAAGTCATGGACAGTTGATCTCAATGGGATGTGAGGACATGATAAAACGGCGGCAATTGCTTCAGAGTGCTAGTGCAGCATTCATCGGTACCCTCGGACTGGGAATTGCCTCGAGCTGGCAAGCTTACCAAGCTCAAACAGGCACCCTGAGTATTACATCCCTGGGGCACATGTGCTTTCAGTTTGCTGGTAGCGGCAAAACAGTTCTGACTAACCCCTTTTCTCCCCGTGGCTGTACTGAGGGATATGCGGCCCCATCGTTAAGCGGTGCCGATCTGGTACTCGTCAGTAGCCGATTATTGGATGAAGGGTTTATTCCTGACCCGCCACCGGTCAACCTGTTGGATGAACCAGGGGCCTATGAAATTAATGGTCTTAGTGTCCAAGGGGTTGGTATGCCTCACGATCGAGAAGGTGGTCGACGATTTGGTACGAATACGGCCTGGCTATGGTCTCAGGCTGGAATCAACGTTGTACATTTAGGCGGAGCTGCCGCACCTATCGATTTAGAAGATAAGATTCTAATTGGTCGTCCTGACGTATTACTTGTACCTGTTGGGGGCGGCCCCAAAGCATATAATTCAGCAGAAGCGGCGACGGCCGTTGAAAGTCTACAGCCTAAGGTGGTAATTCCTACTCAATATCTCACTAGTGCTGCTAGCGGTAGCTGTGAATTGGAGGCTGTCGAAAAATTCCTGGAGCTGATGGCAGGTATTCCCATTGATCGAGTAGGCAGTACGTTAACGCTGCAGAGTAGTGGTCTGCCCGCTAGTGGGATGCGGATTAAGGTTCTCTCCTAAAGGGGCTCACTGCTCACATGTCAATGAATAATCCAGAATATCAACAGCGACGGCAGGCGGTGATGAATGTCATCGGCCAAGGGGCAGCTATATTCGGCAGTGCACCGACGGCCGTCATGCACAACGATGTGGATTATCCTTTTCGGCAGAATAGTGACTTTTTCTATCTGACGGGGTTTAATGAACCGGATGCGATCGCAGTCCTAGCCCCTCACCATGAGGAACATCAGTTCATACTGTTTGTGCTGCCTAAGGATAAAGAAAAAGAAACCTGGTCAGGCTATCGTACCGGTGTGGACCTAGCTAAAGAAAAATATGGTGCCCAGGAAGCCTATCCCATCGGAGAACTCGCTGAAAAGCTGCCTCAATATGTCGAAAATGCGGACCGTCTTTACTATCATTTTGGCGACGACCATCGCTTAGATCAGCACATATTGACTCTGTGGCAACGGATATTGACCAAATATCCCAAGCGCGGGCAGGGGCCAGTGGCTATTGAAGATGGAAGACTTTTAATGCAGCAGTTTCGTCGCATTAAAAGTGTTAATGAGCTGGAGCAGATGCGCACAGCTGTTGCTATCTCTGCCAAGGCCCATAAGCATGCCATGGCCATTGCTCAGCCCGGTCGTTACGAATATGAAATCCAAGCAGAAATGGAGCATATTTTCCGTCTGGGCGGAGCTTTAGGACCGGCCTACCCCTCCATCGTGGCCTCCGGGGCCAACGCCTGCATTTTGCATTACATCGAAAACAACCGCCAAATGCAACCAGACGATCTGCTTCTCATTGACGCTGGCTGCACTTATGGCTATTACAATGCCGATATTACTCGCACATTTCCCGTGGGAGAAAGGTTTACTTCTGAACAGCGCATTCTCTATGAGCTGGTTTTAGAGGCCCAGCTAAAAGCTATTGAAGCAGTTCAACCGGGACGTCCCTTCAATGACTTTCATGATGCTGCTACCCGCACTATTACCGAAGGACTCGTCGACCTGGGGTTGCTTAAAGGCAGTGTGGATACCCTGATTGAAGAAAAGAAGCATAAGGCCTTTTTTATGCATGGTACGGGGCACTTTTTGGGGCTAGATGTGCATGACAGCGGTACCCTACGCAACCCTGATAAAACATGGCAACCCTTTGCTCCCGGTAACGTAGTGACCGTTGAACCAGGTATTTATATTGCCCCCAATTATGAGCCTGAGGAAGGTCAACCGAACGTAGACCAGCGCTGGCGAGGCATTGGCATTCGCATCGAAGACGATGTGTTAGTCACTCAAAGCGGCCATGAAATTCTAACGGCAGCTGTACCCAAAAGTATGGCTGCAATGGAGGCACGGTAAACAGCTCTAGTACCATCTTAGCCTTCAGTGATTATTGTTAAACGCTATGCATGAAATTATTTTGATTGGGGCACTCTAACGGCGGGCCGTAAACAGCAAGACCCTTTACTTTGTTCGCCATTAGTTACGGACAAGCTCGATAATTCTTGTCTGAAAGCACTTAAGTTGCATGAAACAAAGAAAGGGACTCCCAAAGAAATTGCACAATTTGATGTTCAATATCTCAAACGTTGCGCAAATGCGGTTACCCTTGTCTTGCTACGTTGATCCTGGACATATCCAGCCCCATGTCGATAGCTGCGGGAGCACCACTGTTGAAAGGAACTGAAGCTGTGCATTGGAATCCTTTACTGTCTGGAACAGGTACTCGCAGAATGTCCACTCTGGCATCTAGTGTCATTGGTGTTTTGGGGGCTGCTTTGGTGGCTCTGCCAGCAAATGCAGCTAGTCTTCAGTTCTGGCGTTTTGATCAGCAACAAAGCCGTCTGACATTTACTACAGATACCCAGGTTATCCCTACAGCTCAGCTGCTGTTTAATCCAACGCGTTTAGTTATTGATTTACCCGACACTCAGGTAACCAGTTCAACCACTCGACAGAGTCCACAGGCAGGTCTTAAGGAAATCAGAGTAGGCCAGCTTGATGCCGAAACGGCGCGTATTGTGATTGAATTTGCACCGGGTTATACCTTAGACCCACAGCAAGTAGAAGTGCGTGGTGAAACCAACCGCCGTTGGTTTGTCCAGTTACCGAAACTGGAAACTACAGACGAATCAAGCTCCAGACCATCCATCCCACCCAGCCAGACCGCTAATCAGGTGATAACTGGTGATGCAGCTGATGAAACTAAGGGACAAAGTACTCTGGTGCAAAGCATTAGGGCTACAGCTGATGGTTTTTTTATTCGGGTGTCAGGTGAAACGCCAGAGGTCCGTCTTAGCCGCTCGCGTCGCCGCGATCCGGAACGTACCATCACGTTAGAACTCTCTGATAGTGCCATTGCTCCTGGCCTGACATCAGAGGCATTGCCTGATAACCGTTACAGCATTGAAAACTGGACGCTGGCCGAAGAGGATTCTAAGGTCCTCATTACCATGACCCTGGGAGACGATAGCCCTGACTGGCGAACGATTGTAACTGACGTCAGTCCTAGTCTTCGGGGTATTTCTGTACTACCGGATGGAGTGGCCATTCGTGATATCCCGGATAGTACTCCCAAAGATAGCATCCTAGTTCCCTCAGAACCGATTACAAATCGCTCACCCAGGGATAGAAGACCGCCAGATAGGATACCTCCACCATCTGCTTCACCCACTACAGGCCCACTGCCACGAGTTACCCAAGGGCGCATTGTCATTGCCATTGACCCAGGTCATGGGGGACGTGACCCGGGAGCTGTTGGTATCGGCGGTCTTCAAGAAAAACAGGTAATCTTTCCCATTTCCCAGCAAGTAGCCGCCATACTTCGACAGCAGGGCGTGGACGTGGTGATGACTCGCAATCAAGATATCGAATTGGATCTTGATAGGCGCGTACAAATTGCTGAGAGGACTGACGCCGACCTCTTTGTTAGCATTCATGCGAATGCCATTAATCTCAGTCGTCCTGACGTTAATGGTCTAGAAACTTACTATTACTCTAGCGCTGGCGCTCGTTTTGCCCGCACCGTCCATGACATCGTACTGCGAACCATGGGAATGCCTGATCGGCGTGTGCGTCAAGCTCGTTTCTACGTACTTCGTCGCACCTCTATGCCCGCTATCTTAATCGAAGTCGGATTTGTCACCGGGGCAGAGGATATCCACAATTTGCGGGATCCAGAGTGGCGCAGTCGCATGGCAAATGCGATCTCACGAGGTATTCTTACCCATATTCAACGTGAGTTCTAGAGATTCTTCTAGGGATTCTCTTATCTGGTTTACTTATGCTCTGGGTGTTCAGTCGCCTCACAGGGCTCGCCCAGTGTATTAATTGTGCGAATTAGCTGCTGCAGGCGGCCAAAGTCACGATGATTAAACTGAAAGGCTATTCGAGGCAGGCCTACAGTTTCATCACCCTGTTCTTCTGGCAACGCATCTGTCATTTCGATTTTGCCTGCTGCCACAATATCCCCAAAAGACTGATTTAGCTCTTCTAAAGCCCCAGACCGCAAACAAGAATTGAGGCGTAGCACCAGAGAATCGCCCACGTATCGGCTGGAATGAAACACGCGGTAGTAGTTCGTAATTTCTTGCCATGCATCGCCGATGTTATCAGTCATGACATACAGACTGGGATCATCAGGGCTAATCAGATGATTGGCCATAAGATGATCACGAACATAGGTATCCCATCCCTGCCAATAGTTTCCACCAGGATGATCAATCAGCACAATCGGCATTGGCTCAGCTTTGCCGGTTTGCACCAGTGTCAAAGATTCAAACGCCTCATCCTGAGTACCAAAACCGCCTGGAAATACGGCCAAAGCATCGCACTCTCTCAGGAAAAATAGTTTGCGCGTAAAGAAGTACTTAAATGTCAGTAGCTTAGGATCATTTTCCATGATCGGGTTTGATCCTTGCTCGAAGGGTAGCTGAATATTTAAGCCAAAGGAATGCTCCACACCAGCCCCCTCATTGCCGGCCTCCATAATGCCAGGACCAGCACCAGTCATAATCATAAACCCCTGTTTCGCTGCTTTCTGAGCAAACGTTTTCGCTAACTGATAATCAGGATGGTCAGCAGGAGTACGGGCCGAACCAAAAATAGCAATTTTTCGAGTATGACGATGAGGATAAAAGCCCTGGAAACCTAGCTCCATATCCTGCAATGTATTGCTCAAAATTTTCCAATCCAGCCGGTCGGCCTCTCGCCCAATCATTCTTACCAAGGTTTCCAAAATCTGTTGAATGACTGCTCCATGCTCCATGGAGGGCAGCTGTGTGACAATTTCAGAAATCTTCTCTTGCAGATGAATGGGTAATTTTGTTGTAGAGGTGACCATAAAACAAAAAGTAGTGAAGATTTTTAACCGTTTGAGTTGAAGCGTTTCGATCCCCAATCGTATAGTAATACTTCAATACATTAGGATGTTTGTATACCCTATTACCAGCATTAATTAATGTCTTTAGAGGGCTTTTTTTCCTTAGGAATGGAAGCAATATAGCAGTTAATTTTTCTCTGTTGGACGGCGTTTGCAGTGTAACAGTGCGGTGCTCATTTCGCACAGCAGTAGCCTTTAAAGAATCCTAATGCGCACAAAATAACGGTCTCAAAATAAAGTGTTGAGACCGTTAAATATACATAAGCTCCTTATTCTACAGATAAAGCCTTAGGCTATATTTACAAGCCATAGTCTGACCAGTAAATATAGCTTAGACCTAACCAATCGCTACAAATACTTTTCAAGAGTATTGGCCAATGTGGTCTTGGGTACAGCGCCAACCACCATATCAACGCGTTGACCATTCTTAAAAATCATCAATGTAGGAATACTGCGAATACCGTACTGGCTAGCGACTTTGGGATTGTCGTCTGTATTTACCTTAACAACCTTTACCTTGCCATCGTATTGCTCAGAAATCTCGTCTACTACGGGTGCAACCATCCGGCAAGGACCACACCATGGGGCCCAAAAGTCCACAAGAACCGGTAGTTCGCTTTTGATAACTTCTTGTTCGAATGTCGAATCTGTGACTTGTGCGGCTGACATCCCTAAATTCCTTGTCGTCAAATATCAGATTCTTACCATAGCTGATTTTGGCTTATTGCTAATATCAGCATTGGAAAAACCAACCTTAAGGATACCGCTTTATGAGCGACTAGATTACCTACAAAAGTTTATTGCTTATCCAAATATCAGCATCCCATGCTCTTAATGGAGTCTATTCAGACATTGAAAAATAACTCAGTTCATATAGGAACCGCCTAAACCAAATAAGGTTTAGGCGGAGTGTGGTGTGAGGAGTGAACGGAAACTTCCGTCTCCGCTTTCTGTCTCATTGTAGGTCAAGTTTCAGCTTTTGCCATCCCCTACATCTCAGGTATGACGAGGATTTTAAGTTTCGTTTTATTGCGTCCGTAAAAAAATCAACGGTAGTGATATCAATCATGACGAGGACGTGACTAGTATCACGATGTAGATTAAATTACGTTTCAACAAAACAATTTGTTATCAAGAAATCTATCTAGAAAAGTATTGAAATCACATTCAGAACGGCAGAGTTCTTGTCAGGTAAAACGAATTTTATGGGCGAGTTATTTACCCATGCCAAGCTGTTGAGCTTTCTGGTAAACTTTGCCTTCTGTCAGTAGCGAGGGGGCAATCACGACGTCTACTTGCTGCATTCCTTTTAGATCTTTAGCACCGAGAGTACCCATACTGGTTTTTAGGGCTCCTAGTAAATTATGGGTGCCGTCATCCAGCTGAGCAGGTCCTCTTAAAATCTGCTGCAGACTACCGGTGGTACCTACCTGAATACGCGTCCCTCTGGGTAATACAGGACTAGGGGTGGCCATTCCCCAGTGAAAGCCCCGTCCAGGTGCTTCAGCTGCACGGGCAAAGGGGGAGCCAATCATCACACCATCGGCACCTGAAGCAATTGATTTACAAATATCTCCCCCTGTCACCAGCCCACCATCTGCTATCACAGGGACATAGCGCCCGGTTTCACTTTGATAGTCATCTCGAGCTGCCGCGCAGTCAGAGACAGCAGTCGCTTGAGGAACACCTACTCCTAACACTCCCCGCGATGTACAGGCAGCTCCTGGGCCAATACCGACTAACACGCCTGCAGCTCCAGCTTTCATTAAATCTAAAGTGACTTCGTAGGTCACACAGTTACCCAAAATCACTGGCATCGGCATTTCAGTGCAGAAGCTTGCCAGATTTAAGGGAACGATGGGCTCAGGGGATAGATGGTTCGTTGACACCACCGTTGCTTGAACAAAAACAAGGTCAGCCTGGGCTGCAGCTACGGTCTCACCATACCTAGCGGCACCTAAAGGAGTCAGACTAACTGCCGCAATACCTCCCTGAGTCTTAATCTCTGAAATACGTTGCTTGATTAGTGATGGCTGAACGGGCTGTGCGTAGATTTCCTGCATCAGGGGAACAAATTCTGCCTTACCGACAGATGCAATGCGATCCAACACTGGGTTGGGATCTTCGTATCGGGTTTGAATCCCTTCTAGGTTGAGCACACCCAGGGCTCCAAGTTTGGACAGTTCTACCGCCATCCGCACATCTACGACACCATCCATTGCACTGGCAATAATCGGAATCTCACGTTCTACGTTGCCGAGAGTCCAACGGGTGTCAGCTAATTCAGGATCTAGGGTTTTAGGTCCGGGCACCAATGCAATCTCATCAATGCCATAGGCACGTCTTACTGTTTTGCCACGACCAAGTTGAATGTTCACTAATATCTCCTTCCCAAGATCATTAGGCTAGCCTAGCAAAGAAAGAAATCGATACTCAATCGTTTGTTGATAGGTAGCTTAGGAATTTAGCTGTATGCATTTTTGTCCTAGAAAAGTAAACACTCTGAAGGTACTCTCATGATGGGATAGAGCCCTTTTGAGGCATACACTCTCAACAGAATAAAAGATAGCCAAAAATTGGTTCGACAATGGACTCATGTCTACGGACTAATCAGGGTATGCTCAGCGATAGGCTTATGAAAAGGTGTTGAATTATGGGCAACCGTCGTGAATTTATCTTCACTCAAGTTTTTTAGAAACCTGCGGGCTAACAATCGTCAGTTTGCGGTCATTGGCCTGGGCCGTTTTGGGCGAGCTGTATGTCTGACGTTGCATGGTATGGGTTATGAGGTCCTGGGTATTGATTCCGATGAAAATCGCGTAGCTCAGGTATTGACGGATCAGATTGCGGCCCATGCTGTGCAAATGGATTCCACCCAGCCTTCGGCCTTGCAAGAGGCAGGTATCCCCGATTTTGACACGGTGATTGTAGCGATTGGCAACTATATCCAAGAGAGCATTATTACTACGCTCAATGTAAAAGAGGCAGGCGTCGCTAATGTTGTCGCTAAAGCATCTACCGAAATCCATGGCAAGCTGCTCCGGCGGGTAGGGGCCGATCATGTGGTATTCCCAGAATTTGAAATGGGCTGTGAACTAGCCCGTTCGCTAACACGCCCAGGAGTACTTGATCGATTTGAACTGGATCCAGACCACAGCATTGTTGAAGTTGTTGTTCCCCAGGAATTTGACGGTAAAACCGTTGTGGAGTTGGACTTACGAAACCACTATGGCCTCACACTGATGGCCATTAGTAAAGAAAATGCTATGGATAAGTTTGAGATTAATCCCAGTCCAGTTACTCGATTAAGGGCTGGAACGCTCATGGTAGTGGTGGGAGCCAATAAAGGTATTGATAAACTATCGACGATGTCTTCATCCACATAACCAGCTATATGAATGAGAGCATTCAACCATTGCCCCCGGTATAAACTGGGCAGCTGCACTAGGTAAGGTAAGCATGAAAATCATTGGTCTGATGAGTGGTACCTCTGTCGACGGTATCGATGCGGCCCTAGTCGAAGTGATGGGCACAGGTTATAACGTGCAAATGCAGCTACTGGCAACGCATACTGCTGATTACCCCGCTGAACTTAGAGATCGCATCCTCTCAGCCTGTGGAGGTGCTCCTCTGACTATGGCAGATATTGCAGCGATGGATGATGCAATTGCGATCGCATTTGCCAATGCCGCCCAACCGCTGGGAACTGCTGACTTGCTCGCATCCCATGGTCAGACCATCTATCATCGTCCTCCGGCGGCTCAGCACCTCGGTTATAGCTGGCAGTTGGGGCGCGGTGACCTGATTGCCCACCTTGCCCAGATACCCACCATCAGCAATTTTCGCCAGGCCGATATTGCCGCAGGTGGGCAGGGAGCACCGCTAGTTTCCCCCGTAGATGCCAGCCTGCTTAGCCATCCCCAGCATTACCGCTGTGTGCAAAATATTGGCGGTATTGGCAACCTCACTTATTTGCCCCCCTGGGATCGAAGTGCCCTTCCTCCTGCAGACATTATCGGCTGGGATACAGGACCTGGAAATACTCTAATTGACTGGGCTGTGAACGTATTTAGCAAGGGCGAACTGACCTACGACCTGAATGGTAACTGGGCCGCCCAGGGCAAGCCTTGCCAATCGTTAATAAGTCAATGGCTAACTCAGCCATTTTTTCATCAGCCGCCGCCTAAATCCACCGGTCGGGAACTATTTGGTGCTGACTATGGTCAGCGATGCTGGCAAGAGGCGCAGGCCCTTGGCTTGGGTCAAGCGGATTTCCTTGCCACGCTGACGGCATTTACCGCAGCCACTATTGTCCATGGCTATGGGCAGCTACCTCGCTTACCCGATGAGGTACTGCTATGTGGTGGTGGTAGTCGAAATGGATATTTGCGATCGCAACTCCAAGCTAGATTACCTAACATCCCCATACTCACTACTGATGAGGTCGGTCTCAATAGCTGCTTCAAAGAAGCCATTGCTTTTGCCATTTTGGGATACTGGCGCTGGCAAAAGCAACCAGGGAATCTGCCTAGTGTCACAGGGGCTAACTATCCTTGTCTGCTTGGCCATATTCATAGACTCGGCTAAGCAAGATGTCGTCATGCACCACAGTAGCAATGGCTGGAGTCTTCATTTATTCTGATAGGACGAGCGATTGGACGCTTAAGGATATTCGCTAACGCTTGCAGCTTGATGATTGAGAGTCTCAAATTTGCTAATCGCCAACCACCCATAGTCCCAGACAAAACTTGTCATCAATCCATTAGGGAGAACACGTGAGCCACAGTTTTCTGATCGAGCCAGGACGCTGGACCCTGCAAGGCAGCTGGTTAGCCAGGGATCTACTTCCCGTGAATGTCAAAGGCAAAATCCTAGTCGCCTGGAACAGTAACGACTGGTTCACCATGGTTACCAAGCTTGTTTTTCCTAACGGAGAGTTAGACGATATTGCCCTGCAGTATAAAGGACGCATTGCCGCAGGCGATCGCCAGTACACCTTTGTACTACAACATAGTGTTCTTGGACGGGTAGAAGGTGAAGGCTGGATCGCACCAGGTTCAATTGTGCAGCAGTATTGGGCACTAAAAGATAGGCATATGCGCACTGGATTTGAAACCCTTTATCGCCTTAGTCCAAACCAATATCATTTCTCTGGCGGTATTATTGCAGGACATCATCTAGCTAGCACGATGGAAGCCGTTGTGGAGCGTCATCAAGGTTAGAGCCTGTGGACCATTTCTAAGTTGCTATCAATTCACCCTGTGCCAGGACACTCAGCAATGTATTGATAAGTAGTCTGAGCATCTCAAGATGGTTAAGACTCTACAAATAATAAAGTTTTGCTACTTTTGCTATTTGGGTTATGGCAATTGACGGATGCATTCGTCAATTGCGAGTTAGGTTAGCTGTTATCATTTAAGGCTTTTAGGGATATCCATTGTCCTAACTAACCTGACAGATGCAATAGGGCTTACAGCATGTCAGGTTAGTCAGGACAATGACAAACAATTACTTCGGTCGTAGACTCGTTAATCGCTATGAGCTGATGAATGTCATCGGCAAAGGCTCTATGGGAACGGTCTACTCCGCTAAAGATATGTTGCTAGGAGGCGTCCCTGTCGCTGTTAAATTTCTTGCCCAAACCCTACTTAACGACCATATGACCCAGAGATTTATGCACGAGGCGATGACCTGTGCCCAGCTGGGAAACAAAAGTATCCACGTTGTTAGGGTTACAGACTACGGCATAACTGATGATGAAGTGCCCTTCTATGTTATGGAGTATCTTAGGGGCAACGATCTAGGCCAGATCCTTGAGCCCCGACCTTTGCCAGTCAAACGATTCCGCGACTTTATGCGGCAAATTTGTCTGGGGCTAGAAACAGCCCACAAGGGCATCATCCTTAATGAGCAGGTCGTCCCCATTATTCATCGGGACATTAAACCCAGCAATATCTTAGTCACCCAAAGTGCCAGCGTAGGGGAACTGGTTAAGATTTTAGACTTCGGTATTGCCAAACTCATGCAAGCTAACAATGCCGATCAAACCCATACTTTCCTGGGCACATTGGCCTATGCCTCTCCCGAACAGATGGAGGGACAAGAACTCGATCATCGCTCTGACATCTACAGCCTAGGCATCATGATGTATCAAATGCTAACAGGCTCCCTCCCATTACGCCCCAACCAAGTTGATTCATTTGGGGCTTGGTACAAAGCTCACCGCATCCAAAAACCTATACCTTTGGATGGCTTATCGCCCTATGGCCCATTGCCTAAGTCACTAAAAGATGCTGTCATGAGCTGTTTGGCAAAGGAACCGTCTCAGCGTCCCAACAGCATAAGTCAACTCCTCAATTATCTCCGGGGAGGGCCCCAACCCACCCCGTCAACACCAAGGGAATCTAAAGAAGAGCGATTTTGTCGACAACAAGTGTGGCCCCATCAGGATAAACCCGTTGCTGAGATTGTTTTTCCGAGGCTACTTACCATGGGCACTCGTCAGCTGCCAACACTTTGGGTGATGCTACCCTCACAAGAGATTAAGCAGAACATTAGTAATACTGGTTACAACAATTTTTTGTGCACCCTCAATCCTCATCCAATGGTGCTGTGGATTACAGCGTTCTATAGTAAAGCCCAAGGTCCCCGATGGCTCTCTAGCTATCTGGACCTTAAAAACTCCAGCAGCCAAAAAATCATTTGGCACTTGGCCGAAGCAGGAGCCTATCGGGTATTATTTTTCTCTAAAGAGATTCCTGCTGAAGAGTTTCCTATCCAGTGTCTAAACTCTCGTCGTTTGCATATTGCCCCGCCCCAACGAAAACTACTCAAGGAGTGGGTACTGGAAGCCCGCAAAACATTTTCTGTTGGCACACCCCAAGACAGTAAAAGTATGCTGAGAAAGGAACTGAATGAGAAACTGAAGCCTCAAATGCTGTGGTAAATATTGAATTTCAGCCTCTGATACTTAGGCACAGAGATTCAATTAGATTCTATTTTCTGATTGACAGTCGTTTCATGGAACGACTTTGCAAATATATTTTTAGACCTGATAAAACCCTTATCCCTTAGCAATACAGGTAGTAGTATTCTATGCTCTGTTTACTTTTTAGTTGGATAAATTATTTCCTAAGTAGACAGCAATTGTTTAGAGGAAATTACACATAATAGTGTGAGGCAAGCAAGCTTATCCAAAGTGGCCTTCAACCCCATTAGTTTTAGTATTTTTCCTGGGACTGATATTTTATTAGGTGGGTTCGCCTGCACCATAGATTTATCAATAAGCAATACCTCCACAACAAATTCCTTACTGAAATAGAATCGTACAGCTCTTATTGATGCTATGACTATGCACTTTTGGTCATACTTGGGGTATCAGCAATAGGAGTAACGCTAGTATTATTGGCTTAGAATCACAGCTTTAGATGACAGACAATAACTTCGGTCGTAGACTTGCCAATCGCTATGAGCTTATGGACTCCATCGGTCAAGGCTCCATGGGTAAAGTCTACCTGGCTGAAGATATGCTGCTGGGAGGCGTCCCCGTTGCTGTCAAATTTCTTGCTCAAACCCTGCTCAACGAACAGATGACCCAGAGGTTCATGCGTGAGGCCATGACCTGTGCCCAGCTGGGGAATAACAGTATGCATGTTGTCAGAGTTACGGACTATGGTGTGACGGATGACGAAATTCCGTTTTACGTCATGGAGTATCTCAAGGGCAAAAATCTAGGCCAAGTGATCCAGCCAACTCCCTTGCCAATCCCACGTTTTCTCGATTTTACTCGCCAAATTTGTTTGGGCTTAGAGACGGCCCACAAAGGCATTATTCTCAATGGCCAAGTGATTCCTATTATTCATCGAGATATTAAACCCAGTAATATCTTAGTCACTCAAAGTACTAGTGTTGGGGAACTTGTCAAGATCCTGGATTTTGGTATTGCCAAACTGATGCAAGCTGACAACAGCGAACAAACCAGCAGTTTTATGGGGACATTGGCCTATGCATCTCCAGAGCAAATGGAGGGCCAGGAGTTAGATCGACGCTCTGACATCTATAGCTTAGGTGTCATGATGTATCAAATGCTGACAGGCACTTTACCCTTTCGTCCCAGTAATAATACATTTGGTGGCTGGTATAAAGCTCATCGCTCCCAAGAACCGATCCCGTTAAACGGACAGTCACCCTATGGTGCATTGCCTAGAGTCCTCAAAGATGCGATCATGGGCTGCCTCGCAAAGGATCGGTCTCAACGTCCCAGCAGTGTTAGCCAACTTCTCGAACATTTAGCACCATTAGAAAACCGATTTAGTCGCTCAATTGATCTTGGTAAACAGATTAGTGGAACTCTTAGGGACGTCCCCGTTGTTCATAGGTCAGATCGCCGTCCTAGTGGCTCTGAAGAAGATCGGTTTTGTCGACTGCAGGTATGGCCCCACAATACGCCTATTGCTGAAATTGTTTTTCCACGATTGCTCACTATGAGCAATCGCCAGCTACCCACCCTATGGGCGATGTTAAGTTCTTTGGAAATTGAACAACGCATTAGCAACACTAGTTCTAACAATTTTTTATGTGTGCGTAATCCACATCCTATGGTGCTTTGGGTGACGGCATTTTATGGCAAGGCTCAGGGGGCTCGCTGGCTATCAAGCTACCTGGATCTTAAAAACCCCGGAAACCAAAAGTTCCTCTGGCACTTGGGCGAAGAAGGTACTTATCGCATCCTCTTTTTCTCTAAGGAGACACCTAATCAATTTATAGATTTTCGCCGTCTGAACATTGCTCCTCCACAGCGCAAACTTCTTAAGGAGTGGGTGCTGATGGCTCGCGCAATTATGCCCATAGGCAGCTCTAAGGATAGTAAAACTATCCTCAAGAAAGAACTAAATGATAATTTGAAACCTCAGATGCTGTTGAGTTTCAAATCTATGCACTCTGATTTCTAACTCTGTAATACTTGTAGCGTTGCTTGCTGTAAAGGCTTAATTGGGTCGCGGAAAATGAATCACAGGATGCCAGCTTGAGCGCAGTAAGGCACTGGTAAAACTGGGGACAGACCATTTCAAGATCCCTTTGGATTTACCTGTGCAAATTGCGATCGCAGAAATATCATTTACCTCCGCTGACTTTAATATTTCAGGTTGTGGGTTCCCCTGACGAATCTCAGTAAATACCTTTATTCCCAATAATTCCAAGTCAGCCTTAACCTCATTCAACTGAATCTGGACCTGGTCTTCTGATTCCCGCAACTCCACACGGATACCATCATCAATAATCCAGCACAGCGTACAATCTTGAGGACAACCAGTGGCTTGAGCCGTCGCCTTAATTTTTGACACTAGATACTTGGCACTATTACTGCCATCGTAGGGCACCAAAATATGAGTGAATAAAGTTCTACAGCGTAGGGCCAGCTCTTGCTCCCGGTAAGTCGCCACCAATTGAGGGCGTAAAATTACTAGCGGTATATCAAGTTGATTCGCAATACCCGTTGTCGTACTTCCAAATAATTTCTCCGTCAGGAGAGAGCGTGTGGGGGTTCCTAGCAAAATCACATCAGCGCCATAGCAACGAGCTACTTTTGTAATATTGTCAATGACTCGCCCCGAACGCACATCAATAACAACTGACTTACCCTCAGGCAGCACAGCCTCATTCGCTGCAGTCAGCCGTTTTTTGGCTTGAGCAACGGCATCTTCATCAACTTTCGGAATCTCACGATCGGTAGTCAGGGCAGCATTATGGAAAAAAACCACTTTATCTAGACCAGACTGAACCAAATCAGGCACAAACTTAATCAGCCGCTGAAGACTATCGTCAAAATCAGTACAAACTATCGCACACTTAAACATCCTGGCTCCACTCCACCCTCATCATGTAGAAATTGGAATTGATTGGCTAATTAGTAATCTGGCCTGATGTGCAGGCGTTGTAGGCAACACCTCTCAACAGATTAAAACTTAGTCTTGAAAGGCTACTACTACTACCGTAATGTTATCGCGACCACCACGCTGCTTAGCTGCATCAACCAGGGATTCAACAGCCGTTGGGCACGAGCGAATAGATTTCAAATGGGTGGCAATCAGCGGGTCAGAAAGCTCTTCTGTCAGCCCATCACTACATAGCAACAAGCGGTCCCCTCCTGAAACATCCAAAGACTGAACGTCAATACGACTAAGATCTTCTCGGCCCAAACATTGAGAAAGTACATGCCTCCATGGGTGATGCTTCGATTCATCCACCGTTAACTCGCCATCTTCAATCGCCTTAGCCACCCAGGTATGATCAGTTGTAATCTGATCAAGCTTGGTTCCCCGCAAACGGTACAGACGGGAATCCCCCACATGGGCACACCAAGGAGAGTTGTCAGGTTCACGAAACATAACAGCAACAGCTGTTGTCCCCATATCTGCCCGCTCAGGATGGATATACTGGTCCTTTAAAATGGCATCATTAGCTGCAATAAATGCCTTACGCAGCATGATGTCTGGTGATTCCGAGCTATCCCAATGATTGTCCAAATACTGATAAATAGCTTCCGTTGCTAAACGACTGGCTTCCTGACCACCAGCATGTCCCCCCATGCCATCAGCAACAACAAAAAAACGACCTAATTTATCCAGGTAATAAGCATCTTGATTACTAGTGCGTAGTAATCCTGGATCGGTTAAGCCAGCAAAGAAGCGTTGCATAGAGAGCATTTAGGCATAAAAGGAGCAACTATGGCATGCGGTCAGCTCGACCAAGACGCATCAGGGAACGGATTAATGCTATTCCCGAAGCAACGGCAGGTAATGCCATTCCCAAAGCAACCCATGGCATTTGATTTACCAATAATAAGGTGGCCGACAGCGTAAACGCACCAAACAACAGCGTATAGTTTGTCATTAGATTGATACTGCTTAGGCGACGAATGGCGCGATCAGTTTCAATAGAGCGCACCCGAACACGAATATCCCCTCGGTCCAAGCGATCCAACGAATCCTCAATCCGTCGCGGCAAGCCAAAGGCTGAACTACCCACTTGAGCCGCTTGACGACTGATTTCACCAATAAGCCCGTTACTAGAAGAATTAGAGACGTTAGTCATAAGCTGATTAGCAAACGGTTTTGCAGCCTCCATAAAGTTAAAGTCAGGATCCAACCCCTTACCCACACCCTCAAGTGTGGAAAATGCTCGCATTACAAACGTAAATGTAGCTGGAAATCGGAAGGGTTGATCATAGGCAACAGCATACAGATCATCACTGATGGAGGTAATGGACTGCTCTTCAAAGGGCTTGTCCATAAAGTTATCTAGAATATACTGAATTGAGCGACGTACAGGCCCCATATCTTCAGCTTCTGTCAACGCTCCCAAATCAATCAGGGAGGTCATAACCATATCTGCATTACGCTGAGCTACGCCCATGAAAGTACGCATCAGCCCTGTACGGGTTATCGGCTGAATCTGTCCCATCATGCCAAAGTCATAAAAGATTAAGGCACCATCGGGATTCACGGCAATATTGCCAGGATGCGGATCGGCATGGAAAAAGCCATCATTTAACAGCTGGTGCAAGTAGGCCTGAGCCCCCAACTGTGCTAAGCGCTGTCTATCTAGACCAGCAGCTTCTAAAGACTCATAATGACTAATTTTAATCCCAGGTAAGTATTCTAACGTCAGTACACGCTGGGAAGCATAGCGCCAATAGATACGAGGAGCCTTAACCCAATCAATATCACGGAAATTACGGCGAAACGTATCAGCATTACGCCCTTCATGCAGAAAATCAATTTCTAGCCACAGAATACGGCAGCACTCTTCGTATATGCCAATCCAATCCCGCCCTCGCCCCCATTCAGGATGGCTCTGGAAGTAGTGGGCAATCCCCTTGAGTATAGATAGATCGATCTGAAATAAACGCTGTAAACCTGGCCGCTGAACTTTGACAACAACTTCTTCACCCGAGTGAAGCTGAGCACGATGCACCTGCCCTAGACTGGCAGCTGCTAAAGGAATGGGGTCAAATGTTTGATATAGCTCCTCAACAGTCCGGCCTAGGTCAGCTTCGATGATGGCTTTAACTTGCTCATAGCTAAAAGCAGGGACTTGGTCCTGGAGCTTAGATAACTCTTCAACATACTCAGCCGGGAACAAATCGGAACGAGTGGAAAACAGCTGGCCTAACTTGATAAAGGTAGGACCCAAATTTAAAAATGTAAGACGAATCCAACGGGCTTGATCCCGCCGTCGAGCCGACTGTTTTTCAACAGATATCCCCCCAGCGTAGCTCCAAGATTTGCCATAGAGCCAACGCTTACCCAGCAGAGCCAAGAAGAATGACCAGATGTCAACAAATCGTTCCGGACGACTATATCGACGATTCCAGCGATAGTGCTTATCTACCACTGGCACACTCGAATGCTTTTCTGGAAAATACTCGGCAGCAATCTCTGACTCCACAGGCGTTAGCTGAGAATTACTGACAATTTCATGCTCGCTAAGTGAGCGCTCATCAGAGCGCTCACTTAATGGCGGATGCTCAGTTGTATTGGGAACTGTAGACACTCAGTCTCCTAGATGGCCAGCGGCATGATGAAACAGTAGGCTTGAATAATAACTTTTGAGTTTAAGGCTAATTTCCTGGCCACATTAATCTCTTTATCTCTAAGAAGAGCGATACTGCTGTAGAGCAACCCGCACTTGTGCAATTTCAGCTCTTAAATTGTCAATAGTAGCTTGCAAATCCTCGCTTGAACTTGGATCGTCAGCCTCAGAGGGCATTTCTGTCTGAGAAGACTGGGCTTGTTCAAAAACACCTTCTACAAACTCATGCAGCCATTCTCTCTGCTCAGCATCAAAGCGACCGACACTACTCATTCCGGTAGTAATCGCTTCTTCTACCTTTTCACCGATAGCCGTTGCTAAGGCGCGTCCCAGAAAGAACGCTTGCAGCGTTGGATTGCTCATAAAAAAATTTACGGATATCTAAGGGATATTATACCCATGGTTTAAGACCAGCTGAGTCTAAATAGCCAGCACTACAAAAAATATTTTGCGATTGGAAACTTTTTCAATCTGACACAATTTCGTCAATCCGATGATGGTTCAGGGAATGGGCTCAATTCGTCAGGTGCAATAAGAGCAGGACCATCAGAAAACTGAGTCTTCGATGCTGGCTGTTTATCAAACCAAGAATCAATGTCGTGAGGAGCAGGAGTCCCATTGTCTATCTGTGGCGTATCAATGGGGGTAAGTTCATCGTCAAGTTCCCCTGTACTGGCTGAAACTACAGGAGTTAATCCATCTTCAAAAACCTCATCGGTGGTGTCCTGGACACTGTCTGTCCTATCTAACGTGACCGGAATGGGATTTGGGAAGTTTTCTTCAGTTCTTGCAAGGTTCTCAACATCCTGTTTCTCATCTAAGGACGGCTCTTCATCAAGTTCGTAGACCTCTGCCTCTTCATCAGGACGGTCATTGTACACTAGTTGAGACGATGGGGAAAACTTCTCCCAATCAGTACCAAAATCATCTAGTTCAGTTGCTGGAGGTATCTGAGGTGGCCATTCTGCCAATGGTGGAAAATCTTGTTGTGGTTTGAAGAGCGGAGATTGGCCAACGGGCATCTGGAAACGTAGAGCACTGCCCAACCCCACTCCCAAACTGCTAGCAATAGCTGCTGTTGCCCCTAAAAAAAGTAATCGTCGCCTAGGTCTTCTGCCAGACTGTGGCTTGATATTCCCTACGGTTGGCTTAAAGGACGGCGGCATTATCTGCATTAGGGCACCAAAAGCGTTATCAAAAAAACTAACCAGAAAGCCTTAAACCTTTAGAGAGTGAGCAGTTTTCCACTGCTTTTTCTAAGTAGAGGCTTGTAACCTTGTACACAACCCTATTAAAATTTCTGCTTTGATTTAATACACAACTAAACTTAACATTTCCTCAATATCCAACTTTATCGATAGCGGTGGAGAAATGGCAATGGTATAGGGTTAGTATCTTTTGGTGTTTGGCGGCTGTAGCTTATATCTACCAAGGATTATGACCTCCAAAAAATATTTACTGATTCCCTTCAAGCGGGTAATGAACCCTTAGATACTCCTCGGCTGATGCTAATGATGTGATGTCACCATCCAAAACTGCATAGGTAAGCGCAGTCAGTATTTCTCGATACATAGGCCCTGGAGAATATCCCAATCGTTTGAGATAGTTGCCATCGATAGGGGAACGGATATGAATTAACTGAGTGATGTAATGCCAGATATGAGTACCAATTTGCCGGGGGTAACGTACACTAACCAGCAATAAACTGGGTAAATCGTAGGGAGCTAGGGTCTGGTAGATGACACTGGGTTTGGGCTGGTCAGGGTGCTTGAATTGGGCCAATAAGGTGCTTTCAATGATCGCTAATTGCTGTAATCGTTGGATTGAGCCTAGGGGTAGCTGTAGGTTGGTGGCTATTTGCGATCGCGCCTCCACTCTGGCTAACAGCACCTCCAACCGCATCAACCAAGGAGCTACCCCAATATCCTTGCCCACTTTATCGGCAAATCGCTGTCGCCAGCGGCCTACTCGATGCATTTGTCGCCAAAGTTTTGCATCGATCGATAGGGAAGGATGCAAACAGCTTAGTGCGCCCAGCTTGTCTAGTAACCCCAAGGACTGGGCCCAGTAGTCTGCTTGGAAAATGTATGCTAGTTCAGCCTTAAGGCGCGTTTGTAGAGCCGGTAGTCGTTTCTTCGTCTGCTGCGTCTGCAGGTCTGTATAAATACCACTATCCACCGCATAGCGAATAAACGTTTCAGTTTGAGGATCAATGGAAAATCCCAAACGAACTGCGAAGCGCACGGCCCGAAAAATACGGGTCGGGTCTTCAATAAAGCTATTGGCATGGAGCACCCGTACCTGGCGTTGCTGAATATCTAGATAACCACCAAAAAAGTCCAGTAATAGCCCTGGCTGAGGCATTGTAAGACGAATCGCCATGGCATTGATCGTAAAGTCACGCCGATACAGATCTTGACGAATCGAACTGGGTTCGACCTCTGGATTTGCGGCCGGATAGGGATAAAACTCCGTGCGTGCCGTGGCAATGTCAATCATCAAAGGTGCATGGCCTGTCCGTGTCCGCCAGATTAAGGCAGCCGTTTGAAACTCCCCATGAACCTGGAGTTCAGCCTCTGGGTACTGCTGTTGCAACTGTTGAGCCAAAACCACCCCAGCCCCCTCAATTACTGGCGATTGAAAGCTATCCACCACCAGATCAATATCTTTAAGGGATACCACTGTATCTGCGGCAGCCAGTAACAAGTCTCGAACAGCTCCCCCCACTAAATACAGGTGCCACCCTCGCTGTTGGGCAGCAAGGACAATATGGGTCAACAGCGTCCATAACTCCTTTGAGTCTAAAGCTGTAGGATAAGCCTGCAGAGATGTTTGCAATCGCTGATATACATTTGTTTTCAGCGGTGTCATCGCATCATCGTTGGCTGATTGGGCAGGGTACATCTGCCGTAAAACATCCGTACGAGTAACAATGCCCACCAGCTCATCGCCATCAAGGACCGGTAACCGCCCCACGTCATAGGTGACCATGAGGGACTGAATTTCACTGAGGGATGTATGGGGTGCGATGGTTTTTAGATTAAGGGTCATGTATCCCTTTACCGGAGCATGGCTAAACCCATGGTGTAAAGCCAAGTCAATGTCTCGCCGCGAAATAATGCCTTGTAGTTTCCCCGCGTCATCGGCCACACAGAGACCTGAGTGACCATAGCGCAGCAAGATTCGCTGGGCATCCGCCACCGTGGTCCCAGAGCGAATCGTCCTCACTGGCGAAGACATCACATTCTGGGCTGTAGTGGATTGGACATGGGATTGGATCACAGCCTGACAAAGCTGCTTAAAGACAATGTCAGGTTCGTCGGTGGTAAGATTTGCCGCTGCAGCACAGACATGGCCACCGCCGCCGTAGGGGTGAAGCAATGCTCGACAATTCATGCCGGTTTGGGGGCGAGTACGACTAATTAGGATCAGTCGAGGTTTTGCTTTGGAGGTATAAACAGCAGCCAGTAGCAGGCTATCTAACCCTAAAAGTGCTATCAAATGGCTCGCCAAACCTGATAGACCCGGGACAAAATTAGTGGTTTCTAGACAGACGGTGCCCACAGCATAACCTTCAATCTGCTGAACGTCGGTGGTATCCAAAGCTGTGCTGAGGAGCCCCTGAAGGGTGCCTGATAAACCCGGCGCTACGGCCTCGACAATCGTTTGCTGATTGGCACCTTGTTCCATCAACCAGGCTAAGGCGTAGGCATCCCGTGGGGTGGTTTGGACAAATGTTAAGGAGCCCGTATCAACATGGATACCTAGAGCCATCACCGTAGCCTGAGTCGGAGAAATCGACTGATTAGCCCGTCTCAAGGCTTCAACCACGAGAGTGGTAGTCGCGCCGACAGCCTCAATATGTTGCTCACCAGGCATATCTGGACAAGACTCCGTATGGTGGTCGTAGATGGTGATGGGTAATTGAGCTGCGATCGCATGATCAATCCAGGTCGCCGCCACACCCACTCGACTTCGCTGATGGGCATCTACCACCGTAATTGAGCGAATCATCGACACGGTAACTGCCCGTCGCTCAATCAACGGATATTCATCTCGATGCAGTGCCAAAAAGGATTTGACCGCCGGATGTCCTCCTCCTGTTAGGACAATTCGACTCCCCGGATGTAGACATGACAACCCAACTGCTGCTCCTAACGTGTCAAAGTCTGCAGTTGTATGGCATAGGATTAAATCCATAACATATCGAGCCAGGTAACGGACCTATCCCTAGCAAACAGTACCGACGAAATTAATCCAGAAAAAATAATTCCCACGGATTCCAATAAAACGCTTTCGCTAAAGGCCTAATGTTTGATAGCTTACTAAGCAGGGAGATCAGTGCCCCATACTGTATCACCACCAACAGATTTAGAGGCTTGTTCACGTTTGGACGCAATTGCCTGTCAGGTAAGTGCTGCGTACTTTCATAGGGACATGCCATATCAGATCTTTTGCTGTCTTGAGAGTGGCGAGTTATGTCTATTCTGTTCCAACTTTTGTTGTTTGTTCTTGTAGTTTGGTCTTTTGTAATGGTGATCGGGGTTCCCGTAGCCTATGCATCACCCCAAAATTGGGAGCAATCAAAACGTCTGATTTTTCTAGGCTCTATTATTTGGGCAGTCTTGGTAGTTGTGGTGGGCAGTCTTAACTACCTGGTGGTGTAGAACTCAATTCCTAAGCCTTGGCATGTGTATATAGATAGCCACGATGCTCAGGCTAACGTCATAAAGCATTATTCACGATCAGGTGGTAAGGTCATTGAGGCCTATCACCTGATTTTTTTAGAGAAGAATATCTCCCATGGCTGTTTTTGAAGGAAATTTCAACCGATCTAGCACGGCTAAATTTGCAATTGTGATCGGTCGATTTAACGATTTGATTACGAACAAGTTGTTAGAAGGCTGCCAGGATTGTCTGAAGCGTCACGGCGTCAACGTGGACCCCGATGGCAGTCAAGTGGACTATGCTTGGGTGCCCGGCAGCTTTGAAGTAGCCTTAGTAGCACGACAGCTGGCTCTGAGTGGCCGATATGATGCAATTATTTGCTTGGGGGCTGTTATTCGTGGCCAAACTCCTCACTTTGATTATGTTGCCGCTGAAGTTTCTAAAGGCATCGCTGCTGCTGGCTTCCAAACAGGTGTCCCCGTTGTCTTTGGCATTTTGACCACCGACTCCATGCAGCAGGCCTTAGAACGCGCAGGCATCAAAAGTAACCTGGGATGGAATTACGCCATGAGTGCCCTGGAAATGTCTAGCCTCATGTCCCAATTACCGAAACCAGCAAATGCCTTAGAAATGTCTACTCTAATGCCCCAGTTGCCTAAGTCAGCCGAAGCGTGAGCTACTCATCCATAAAGACTAAAGAATCGCAAGTAGGAAGTTGCGACCAGCCGATTCTTTGTCTTCTTAAAATGAGTTTGACAAGCAAAAACTCTTTGTGGCATCCTAGGAAAAGTCAAATAAGGCAGATGCGGGTGTAGCTCAGTGGTAGAGCGTCACCTTGCCAAGGTGAATGTCGCGCGTTCGAATCGCGTCACCCGCTTACAGAAAAGTTTTCTAAAGGAAATTTTTCTCTTCAATATTTGATTATATTGCTTCTCTACCTAGGGAAGTTTTTTGATGTTTCGTAGATTACAGCTGCTATGAACAGCATGCTGGCATGTTATCGATTTGCTAGCTCTAGGGTCTTTAACTCAGCTAGGTCTAACACCATTCCTTCATAAGCAACAGCACTGTTAGGAAACTCAGCGGCTGTCTTTCGACCAATATCATCCATAAAGTCATCATTGTGGAGCGGATCATGGTGAAAAACAATCAGCTTTTTTACATTGGCAGCTTTAGCGAGCTTAACGGCTTCCTGCCAAGTCGAGTGACCCCAACCCACTTTGCTACTAGTTTCAGAGTGATATTCTGCATCGGTATAAGTGCAGTCATAGATCATGACATCAGCATTTTGCGCGAGATAC
>JBCCXQ010000038.1:0-30983 GCA_039191365.1 Cyanobacteria bacterium P01_F01_bin.13
CTACGAGCGATTGGAGCAAGAACTTATGTTGACCTAAAAGAAGCTATTGATAAAGCGTTCGATGACGTATCACTAGAAGATCTTTTAGGGTGGTTTACTCACTGCTGCTATTGCACCTCACTAGACTAGGAAACGCTATATTGGATTTCAACTTCTTAAATTCCAAGTCGTTGACCGCAACCCGTTGATTTGAGTCGTTACGATTCGATTTAAATAGTTGCACTGATCGCAGCGATCGCAAGGCCTTCTAGAATTTGCGAATAATCTGGTCTGAGTACATTTTTTAAAGACTTTCTATCGTGGTATACCCTTTTATTCTCGGCCAGGCCTTAGTAGAGAATTTTGGAGACGTCAGCGCTGACATATCAGACTAAGGTCGGGGTAGGGCTATCGGTTCGGGGTAGTGGTTGGCATGTTTCCATTCCATGCGAACATATCGCGATGCCCTTGCATGTTCCGACCAGAACAATTGAAAGCTATCGGCTTTATTGATCTCCATGAGAATTACTCTTTTCCAGTCATCACCAACACGTAAGAAATTCAGATCCCATCGGAGTTCTCCAAGTCCAAGGGCTGTGATGATCGATGCAACACATTCAACAACCTCAAGGTCTTCCCGAGCGTATGAAGCGAAGATAGTCTGAAATAATGCATTAGTAACCAGTGAAGTGCCACCGTCTGATAATGCAGCAATATAGAAAGAGACCTCTGCCTCTGCCAGTAAGAGTTTGCGATATCGCAACTGCGCGAATGCGTTGAACAACTTGGGCCGAAACAGACGCCGTCTTCGTCTCCTCGGCATGTGGTGATGAGATGGCATGGCAAAGAATAGGGCAATTCCTACCCCATGCTCGTTCCAAATGAGTGGGCATTCAGCACGAGGACCGGTTTCAACATGGTCATATTGCCGACTAAACGAGGATCTCTCGTCGGGTCTATGACCTCGATTGCCGTATTGTCATCAGCCAATGACGAGTTAGACGTACGAATGAGCGGCACAAACGCATATTGCTGTAAGCAGATTCAAGGAAAACTGACGTCTCTGGCTTCACGTGGTGGCGTCCTGGGTCTTCAAATGTAGCGGGTGCCCCCAAGATCCCTATGCCTGCTGCCAAACCGTAGGTAGCTACCCAGAGAAACCAGGGGCGAAAGACCGAATCTGCTAGAAAAAGATGCGGCGGAAACGGTCAACCGTATCAAGCAGCTGGTTAACATCGCCCAGCATGTTGTCAAAGCTGACGCGATCGCTGGCATCGGGCTGGTGTGTATAGTCACCAGGGCTGGTCACAACCCCAGAAGCTGAAGCCTGGGGCGTTGAGAAAACTACATCATAAGGAAAGTTGAGCCCGGCTTGGGAGGCTCGACCCAAGAAGGTCGTGACTGGAATACCGTAGTTAAACCCGGTTTTTTGCGCTAGGTCCTGGGCCGTTTCTAGGGATACATTTAGCCGCTGAGCCACCACCCTGGCATCTTCAGTGGTGCCAATGCCGTGGATGGCCACCAAGCGGCCCGCATCATCCAGCACCTGACCGCCCGACATTCCGCTGCGGGTGATGTTTGTGTAGCCCACTTGATACCCTTCTACAGGCCGATCCAGCATGGTAGAAATGCTGCCGCTGGTGAACTGGCGGGTCAGCCCACCAGTCGGGTCGCCATCGCCCGGCCAACCCGACACATACACCGCTTGACCTGGTGAAAGCTGATAGGTTGCAATCGTAATCGGTTCGTAGTTGCCCTGGCATTCAAAATTGACTACAGCCATATCTTCGTTCGTAAAAGCCTGCACGTTGGTGGCTCGATGCAGTTCCTGATCTGAGGTTCTAACTACAAATTGGGCATCCGGTACATCAACTACATGGGCATTGGTAACACCAACACAGGTGTTACCGTCCCTGGCTATCAGTGAGCCAGAGCCATGGCTCATGGCCTGACCGTCATTGTCAAGGCCGACAATCAATAGCGTAGTACGCTGGGAGATTTCGTTGATTTCGGGGCCAGATTTGACGGTGTCGCTGACACTGGCCTGGCTCGGTGCCGATGCAGCAAATAGGAGCGCAGCAGAGAATAGAACTGGCAGGGTAGCTTGTTTCATAGGTGAAAATTTTAAGATAGATGTACAGGCCACTCAAGCAATAGGAGCAACCTTTGATCAAAGGGCTGGTCCAAATCAAGACTGCTGGAGCAATGACCTTATTAGGACTTACGCAACAGCGATTTGAATATCAGGTTTTTTAAGCTGTTGAACCAGATGTCATAAATTAAGTTCCTAACAATTACAGTTTTGGCCCTCACCACTCAACAACCTCAGCAATTGGTTTCTTTCCAGGATCATGCTTAACACTGAAGCCATAACCCTTGTCGTAATCAGCTACCTCAGCTCGACTTTATGATTTCCAGCTCGGTTCAAGACTTGAACATCAGCTATTGGGACTAAATCCAAGGCTAAAAGTCTGAAAAAAGTGGGAAAAAAGCTTTATTAGATATTTCCTAGAAAGATACCGATTGGCGCTCAAAGCCTTTGTAGAAAATCGGTTTTCAGTACTTTAAGGATTTAATTTATTGAATCTAAGGAAAAATTCAGCAAGGTATCGTTCAATATCAGTCGTGGAAGTCAAACTTCCTGGCTAAAGCCCTTAACTCTCAGTTTATCCTATGGTCCAGACCAAACCTACTCCACAGACATTACCCAGTTTTGAAGCTGCCCTCGGTCAACCATTGGCCAAAACGCCCATCAGCGTTTTGCAAGTAAATCTGGGCCGCAGATGTAATCTCAGCTGTAGCCATTGTCATGTGGAGGCTGGACCACATCGTACCGAAGAATTATCTGCCGATGTATGTGACCAACTGGTGGAACTTATTCATCGCTTTCCACAAATTCAAACGGTGGATTTAACCGGTGGTGCACCGGAAATGAACTATGGCTTTAGACCCATTGTGGAAGCGGCCCGCACCCAGGGCAAAGAAGTGATTGTTCGGTCAAATCTGACGATCTTTTTTGAGTCTGGATACGAAGATTTGCCCGATTATTTTGCTCGGCATCAACTGCGGGTAGTAGCCTCACTCCCCTGTTATCTGGAGGACAACGTAGACAAAATGCGGGGTCAGGGAGTATATCAAGACTCCATTCAGGCACTGCAGCTGCTCAATCAAAAAGGATACGGGCGCGATCCTAACCTGATAATTGATTTGGTCTACAATCCGCCAGTGCCAAAATCTGAAAACTTTTCCTTAACACCGAGACAGGCTGGACTCGAAAAAGATTACAAGGCTTATCTCGGCGAATACTTCGATATTCAATTCAATAGCTTGTTCACCATTACAAACTTGCCCATTGGTCGTACTAAGTTTCAACTGCATCATCGTCAACTGCATCAGCCTTATCTGCAGTTTTTGGCTAAGCATTACAACGCTGGCACGGTAGCTCATTTGATGTGTCGCAGTGAACTGTCCGTGGATTACCTGGGCCAGGTGTATGACTGTGACTTTAATCAAATGGAGGGAATACCTGCATTAGATAACCAGGGACACCCCGTCACCATCAAGTCCTTGCTTGATCGTGGCACGTTAGACGTGGTCAACCATGTGCAAACTCGCCCCTACTGTTACGGTTGTACTGCTGGCAGTGGTTCTAGCTGCGGAGGCTCTTTGATCTAGAGAAGTAGATATTTTGCCTAGATAATGTTTTTTGTCAAGATAAACTTACAGGAGTATCGATAATGAAACGTTCTGGAAAAATGCTTGGCAGCCGTCTGTCAAAGCTAACTAAGTTGCTCGTTAAATTTATGGCGTTTGCTTTTGTTGGAACGGTGTTGTTAGCAGCTGCTCCAGCTATGGCTCAAGAGTCTGCTGGTGGAGGCATCCAAGGCACATTACAAAATGCGCTCAACTGGATTGAAGGGTTGGGGCCGATTGCCCCCATCGTCTTCATTATTATGTATATCATCATCACCATATCGTTCTTACCTGCGTCGGTAGTAACGCTGGGGGCAGGGGCGGTATTTGGGATCATCAAAGGTACCGTTCTCGTCTTTATTGGAGCTATGCTTGGAGCTACGGCAGCATTTTTGATCGGTCGCTACCTGGCCCGTGACTGGGTGTCCAACAAAGTATCGGGGAATCGCATTTTTAAGGCTATCTACGATGCCATTGAAAAGGAGGGCCGAAAAATTATCTTTTTAGTACGTCTATCCCCTGCTTTTCCGTTTAACTTGCTAAACTATGCGTTGGGTTTAACCAATGTATCCTTAACTGACTATGTGTTAGGTACGGTGGGTATTTTACCTGGAACAATTCTGTATGTTTATCTCGGTGGAATTGTCGGTAGTGCAGCGGCAGGGCGAGAGAAAACCCCAGCTGAGTGGGCTTTGTTGATAGTGGGACTGATTGCAACGTTTGCGGTTGTCTTTATTGTTACTAAGGTTGCTCGTAAATCTCTCCAGGAAGCTATTCCTGAAACCAGTCAGCCTGTATCGTCCGAATCTTGATGATTGACTATGAAAAACTATGTCAGTTGAAGCTCTTTTTTAACTGACATAGTGGTTTTTTGCCGTTGCTGTTTTAGAGGATGAACCGAAAGAAACATGTCTGGGGTCTGTTGGTTGCGGCCATCTTGGCCCCTTTCTGTTGGCGATTAATATGTGTCTTATTTGACCATCAGGCCCTGGGTGAAATACTCCACAATGCAGGTAATTGGAAAATAGGCCTTTTTCTCGGTGCCCATACTGTGGCAGCAGCCGTAGGAGTACCCGGAACGGTATTAGTAATATTGGGAGGAGCCCTATTTGGTTTAATCTGGGGTACCCTCTGGTCGATTATTGGAGCCACTGCTGGAGCGGTCGTTGCCTTCTGGTTAGCCCGTTACCTGTTTCGCGATTGGTTTGAACGACGGTTTAGTCAACACCCTCGGTTTAAGGGACTATTCAAACGATTGGACCATACAATGCAGAAACAGGCTCTATCCTGCGTTTTAGTGGTCCGGTTTGCCCCTGTTTCACCCTTTAATGTGGTGAATTTTTTATTTGGTTTAACCAATATTTCTATCACTCCCTACGCTATTGGCACTTTGATTGGCATTATCCCCGGTACAATGGCCTACACGTGGCTTGGGGTTACAGGCGCAGATGCACTGCACGGTGGTAATTGGTGGCCTGTGGCGATATGTTTAAGCCTGCTCATGGTGCTATCGTTGATGCCAATTTTTGCTCAAAAGTTTCGTGGTAGTGAGCAGCCCTAGTTATTGCCTTACCCTTACCGTTCAGATGCTCGCTGAAAGTCTGACGCACAAATGGCCTAATGCATCAGGACTTTGCGACAGGTGCTAAGACTTGTTAAAACGCTGTAGGATAGGCCCAGATCGATGGGATAGCGAACAGTGTTAAGGCAGTTTTTTGAGCCGAGCAGACGTGTTATGCAACATCGGCAATGCAAGCAGATCATCGGTAGATTTATGATTGGCTTGCTGCTGAGTATGGTGTTGGGTCTTACCTTGTTTAAGGCCCCAACACCGCTTGCTCAAGGTATCAAGAATCAAGAAAGTACAGTTCAAGAAGAGACTATTTCCACCGCATGGATCGTAGTGGACGGTCAGCGTCTGTTTGAGGTGGCTGAAGTTCAGGATATCCCCGCTAAGCAAAGGGCCCAGGGCATTAATGCGGAACTAACCGAACTGGTGAAATCTAGTGAAGCCCTATCAGTCGGTGTTGATACATCTGGCTATACCCCTATTATTTACAATGGTTCCAGGCAATCACGGCAGCTTTTATCGGTAACGGCCAACGACCTGCGAGTGGTGCAGTCTGATGTCGCTGTTCAAAAGGAAACTCTAGCGCGCCAGGCGCGCAGCTGGGCTGAAAAAATTGAAGCGGGGGTGGCCCAAGCGCGATTCGAACGGAGTGGCGATTATTTGCTAAAGGCCGCTGTTATTTCTCTTTGTGTATTGCTGGGGGCCTTAGCCTGCCATTATCTGTTGGGATATCTCTGGCAGCGCTATGTATTGCCGTTGTTGCCCGCGCCTGTTACTCAGCCCCAACCTGGAACAACTGGCATTAGCCGCACTGAGTTTTCCCTGGCCCGATTTAGTGCCCAGCTGTTGCTGTTTCTATTGCGAGTAGCCCTCTGGCTATGGGCACTGTTGTTTGTAGTAAAACAGTTTCGAGTAACGCGGGCCTGGGCCAATCGTCTGCAAGATCGGCTAGTATTTACTTTCTTCAGTCAATCGCTACCGCTGGGGGAAACAAGTTTATCGATTGCTGACATTTTGGCATTGTTAGGCTGGCTAGGGGGCCTGATACTGGTAGCCAAAGTTGTAACCAATGTGTTGCGATCTCGACTCCTCCAAGCGTCAGGGCTAAGCCTGGGCATGCAAGCGGGGATCTCCATCCTGGTCCGCTACGCCATTTTATTTGTCGGGATAATTGTTGTTTTACAGCTATGGGGTATTGACCTTAGCTCTCTGACATTGCTGGCCAGTGCCCTGGGTGTAGGACTTGGTTTAGGGTTGCAAAATATTGCTAAGGACATTAGCAGCGGTCTGGTACTAGTGTTTGAGCGTCCCATCCAGGTGGGAGATTTTATTGAACTGGGGGGCCAGATGGGCATGGTGGATCGCATCGGTCCCCGGAGCACGGATATTCGCACCCTGGATCAGGTGTCAATCATTGTGCCCAACTCTCGATTTCTAGAGCAGGATGTGATCAACTGGAGCCACCGCAATCCCCTCTCGCGGATCCATATTCCAGTGGGGGTGGCCTATGGTAGCAAGCCAGAAACTGTTAAGGCCGTCTTGCTGGAAGTGGGCCGCGAACATCCTCAGGTGGTGGTCGCCCCGGCACCAGAGGTATTCTTACTCGGATTTGGGGAGAGTTCCCTTGAGTTTGAACTGCTGGTATGGATTCGTAAACCCCAGCAGTACCCACAGATTCGCAGCGATTTAAATTTTGCGATCGCAACGGCTTTTCGTAAGGTAGGCATTGAAATCCCGTTCCCGCAGCGGGACATTAACCTACCCCAGGTACCGTTGCCAGTGACACTATCTGAAGATAGCCTGAGTCAACTGTCTAACCATTCAAATTCAGACAATCGCTCTTAAAGCGGCAAGGTTTCCCAAGGATAGAATTTAGAATCTAGGAGATAGAAGCCAGCCCCCTTCTATATTCTGTCTTCTACATTTTAAATTCTGCCTATGCGCTGATGCTCACTCCCATTCAGCCAAATCTAAAAGAATATGCACAAAAATAACGGCATCGCAGACATGTGAAACATACTAGTGAGCTGTAGGCAGGTGCAGGACGCTTCCTCGCAAGTGGTCAACGTTAAGATTTACAGGGTCTATTCCATGGAATTTAAGCAGCTTATCCTCTTAGGTCCTCCCGGTGCCGGGGTTAAGGAGCAGGCACTCGCACTATCTAAACGCTGGCGGATTCCCCATGTGTCTATGGGGCAGCTAGTTCGTAATGCCATTACTAAGGCATCTGCCATTGGTCTTGAGGCAGGCCCCTACTTGGACGTGGGCGAGCGAGTGCCGGATGCGCTGGTAATGAAGCTGCTTCGGAAGCGGTTTGAGCAGCCGGATGTAATGTTGCAGGGCTGGGTGTTGGATGGGTTTCCACGTACGCTGGCCCAGGCTGAAGGCCTGAATGAATTGTTGTCAAAAGTCGGTCAACCTGCAGCCAAAGTTGCTTATCTAAAGGCAATGTCGGGGCTATTGATCAATCGGCTATCGACCGGGCAAGAACCGATTCCCGCGATTCGTCGTCGGTTAGCGCGCCATCAGGAAGAGACTGCACCGATACTTGAATATTATCGACAGCAAGGACAGCTAACAACCATTAACGCTAGCCAATCTGTTGCTGAAGTGACCCAGGCATTATCTGGACTATTCGAAGAGGAGACGGGGGCCGCTCGCTTTATTCAGGATGAGTCAGAGTTAGATTCTCTTTTGGAGAGAGAATCGCTGCTGGTGGTGGATTGTATGGCCTCCTGGTGTGGGTCTTGCAAGCTGGTAACGCCGTTAATCGATCAGCTGGCAGATGCTTATAAGGACCGGGTTAATGTGATGAAGATAGACTTTGATGTGAATAAGCAGGTCCCAAAACGGTTTGGCCTGCAGGGCATGCCAGCAGTGATGTTCTTTAAAGATGGCGAACTGATAGAGACCTTGACAGGCGTGAAACCCTACCAGGCTTATAATGCGACATTAACACGCTTTTTGGAGTGATAAGTGCATTTAGTGGGTTTGCTGAGGAGCGCAGTTTGCGCCCCTCTTAATTGAAGTATTTAATCCTTAGCCGATACTAAGATCGATCGCTATCAGGTTCTCAGTAAAGCCCGATTGGCTCCCGTCGAAGAAGAGATCGGAGTCGAAGCTGCCAGCCGTTGTTGTCCCAAGGGATGTTGGCGTAAAGCTCAAGACATCCTCATTGCGTCCCCTCTGTCCGGATAGATTAAATGTACCCTCTGTTGACAAGAGTAATTCATCTCCCCGCATCGTCACCGCATCCGTGCGTTCACCACGACTACCCAGGCCAACATCGCTACCATCAAAGTAAAGCGATACTTGTCCCGAGATAGGATCGTAGCGAACCAAATCTTCATCTCGACTTGCCAGACCATTTGAAAGTCGAGCATTCCCCTGGGTTGATAGAAGTAAACTACCATCAGACATCAGAGTTAACGCATCAATGTTTTCCCTGTTTTGAGTCAAGCCCAAATCGCTACCGTCTAAAAACAGTTCAAAACTGCCAGCAGTATCCCCTTCACCCAGGGATGTGGCCGTAAACTTGACCACATCAGAATCATCGACAACGCCAAGACCATCTAGGTGGAACGCCTGATCAAAAGACATCAGAATAACAGTATCGCTGATGATATCAAAGGCGTCAATATTGGCATTGCTAAGCCCCAGGGAAGACCCATCAAAGAAAATGTTAAAGCTGTCGCCATCAAATTGAACAATATCTTCGGTGTCACCAACGTTGGCGGTATCTCTATTGGAGCTAAAGAAGAAGGCATCTTCAGAGATCGTCTGGGCATATTCAACTGCCCTGGCCCGCTCTGGAACCGTTCCAGCCACACTAGCTGCCAGGTAGGGAATTGTTTCACCAGCATCAAAGTAATCACCATCACCGTTGGTATCCACCAAACGGAAAAGATTATCCTCTGACTCTCTCCCATTTGAGGTAAGCGTTAGCTCGTTATCGGGTCCCACCGCAATGGAGAAGTTGCTAAATGTAGCAAATCCCGCGGGTAGAGCATCCGTATTCCAAACTTCAGTTGCCTCATTGGCAGCATTAATATCACCACTGCCGTCTTGATCGCTCAAGCGATATACCGAGTTAGGACCACTAAAGTCCAGTGACTCCCAGGTATAGATACTGTCATCGTCAGCAGCAATGCCAAAGCCAAGAGGAACGCCGAATGCACCATCTTGAATAAAGACGGTTACTTCACTTGCATCAACCGTGCCACTACCGTCAAGATCTTCTGCTCGATAAATTACATCGTCATCGCCGCCAACAGTATCGCTAATGTAGGCGGTATCCCCGATAAATTCGATATCAAAGGCCGATGATGAGGGGTTTAAGGTGCTGAGATCTAACCATACGGAAGACTCGCCGCTGTCTAGGGCATCGCCATCACCGTTAAGGTCCTGGGTGCGATAAACCACGTCGGCGGGTCTAGATCTGACCCCAGCATTGACAATATATATGGCCCGATCGCGACCTTGGGCAATGCCATTAGGAGTGGGCAGGGGCGTCTCACTCGAATCTGTAAACCAAACGGTAGCTTCTCCTTCGTCTAGGGCGTCGCCATCTTGGTTACGGTCAACTAGGCGATAAACGCTATCGGCAATGCCATCACCATAAAATACGGCCCCACTGCTGGATTGGAAAATGGTGAAAACATTTCTTGTGGGATCAATTAGCCCCGCAGCGTTGGTCTCATCAAAATAGACAGACACCTCCAGGGGATCATTAGCATCGCCGTCGCCATTCAAATCTTGGGTTAGGAAAATCTTGTCTAATCCCTGATCGCCTAGAAATACTGCCCCAGTTAAGTCAGGCTGGCCAGTGTTGGGCACGATAAGTTGTTCAATGTAGCGGGCACTAGGGCGAAAGTCTAAGGTGTTTACCGTGTAGATTTCTGTATCTTCGCCCGTAGTCGGATCGGTGACAATCACACCATCACCACCACTCCAGATGATATTACCATTGGCTAATTCATAGGCTGCTCGCAGTCGATCGGCAAAGCCATCCTCAGCATTGAGAAGATCGACTTGATTCCCAGCGGCGTCATATTCATAGATACCACCAGGAGCCGAAAATCCACTTACTAGTAAATTGGCATTGGACTGTCGAACAGTGATTTGCTGGGAAAAGTCGATACCGGTTACGCCATCGGACTCCACAAAGGTGCCATCAAAGCGACTGTCAATACCATCGAGGGTATAGCGATCAATGTCTTCTCCACCACTGCTCTCAGAGTTAATATCACTTATCAGCAGTGAGCCATTGTAAGCCCGAATGTCGTAAGGATTGCCAGTGTCAAAAAAGCCAAGATTATTCCCGGCGGCATCAAAAACAACGACAACTTCTCCATCTCCTGGAGCCCCATTATTTGTTCCAGAATTGGAGACATAGACAAGGCCATTGGCAAATTCAATGCCACGAATATTGTCTAAGCCATCAGGAGTACCATCGTTGTTAGCATCATTAACGATACCCAAATAGTTACCACCCAGATCAAAGCGAAAAATTGCATCTGCCACCTGATCGGAAACCCAAATTTCACGATCGACTTGAATTGCATTAATGGGTGTGCGAAAAATACCAAGGCCTGTTGCGATGGAGCCATCAATAAAATTGTCGTCAATCAGTGAACCATCGGTCGGGTTGAAAAGAAGGATGCGATCGCGAATTGAGTCGGGAATCATCAAAAAGCTTTGAGCTTTTGCCATTAGTCAATAAACTCCATAGAGGAAACTAAATTGCGCATCATCACATAAACCGTGATGTAATCCCCCAGGGAACTATACCGGTCACACTTGTAACGATGTCGTTGCCCGCATCACCATAAATTAGATTCATCTCAACATAGCTTCGAAAACCAGCTCAAACGAGTATGGATACTGCCTATGCCAAACGTTAAAAAACAATTTAGTCTCAACCTTCCTTAAGATGCTGTGTGCGCCAAGCTATATATCATTGCTAGCGTTCAGGAGGATTCACTATGACAACCCCTACAATCCAATTAAAAAGAACGCCGCCCAGTCTCGAGGCTCAGGGTGCTCTGCCAGGGTACTCAGCATCGCTTGCCGGAGGGCAGCGGCCTTGTCCGGTTCGGTCTGTAACTGCTGATAAAACTCAGTCATTAACATTGCAGTTGCCTCATCCGGCACCGCCCAAAGCGACGCGACCAGATTGTTAGCGCCTGCTGCCAAAAAAGAACGGGAGAGTCCCACCACACCATCACCCGTAATCCGGCCTCGCCCTGTATTGCAAGCACTAAGGACTACCAGGTCAGCGTTAAGATTGAGCTGCATTACCTCCTGAGCGGTAAGTAGACCATCATCGGGCTGGTCACCAGCCTGTTTTTCCATGGTTGGTGTTAGGGCGATCGCACTACTCAATCCATGTTGCTCATCTAGCAAACCATGGGTAGCCAGGTGAATGATATCGGCATCAGCCAGACGTTTACGGACGGCAGTTTCTGTAGCGGCTGCACCGAGGAGAGGAACGGTGTTAAGGATGGGTGAGATCGCAATCGCCTCTGCCTCTGCCCCCGGCAAATCGGTCAACGGCATTGGCGGTCCCCCCACCCTAAAGGGAACCGAGGGCATTTCAGGATTACCCACAATCACTGCTGACGCCGCCTGCTCACGATCAATACCCACCACCAGAGACCCCCCCGGCTGATTAACCGAACGTTGCTGCAAGAAATGGAGCGTTTGCAGTGAGGGTGCTGTACCTAACGTATGGTTTTCGATCAGGTACTGACCTTGAGCATTCTGCAACGCCGGAAACGGTACTAAAAACAACTCCCGATGGGGAACAACAACAACTTTTTTTGTCGGAGATTCAGGTAAATAAGCAGCAATAGGAGCAATGAGCAAATCGTACAGCTGTTGCAGATTAGCCTGGGCCGCATTGGGTTCCTGGGCAATATGCACAGTCTCCCACGAGTTAAATCCCCGCACCCCCAGACTATTTTGACTATCCTTCAGTATTGTCCTAAGCGAGTCCGGCTGTTGGACTAAATCTACCTGCTCAAAATGTACCTCTCCGTTGGGTTTGACCACCCAAATAAACAGCGACTGCTCGTCAAATCGACTGCGTCCAGGAGAGGGCTGGCGAATTACAGAATACTGCACAAAGGTAGTCGCCTGATTTTTAGCCAGGGCCTTAATCTGGGTAATGCTCAGGTCTGTTAAGGGGGAATCTGTTTCTAACGTTTGAGCTGCTAACAACTCAGCAAATGCCCTGGTTCTTCCTCGCTCTGCTACCTCCAGCGCTGCTTGAATCTCATCCCGTTCAATTAAAACCTGCTGCAGCTGATCGTAAAGATAGGACTGGGTCTCAAACAGTGAGACTTTGTTAATATCCTGTAGCCCCGGCTCCAAGGCTTCAAATTTATCCAATGCCGTATATAAAGTCTTTTTAGCCGCCACGAGATCACCTTGAGCCCGCTCAATCTTAGCAAAGCCGCTCAGAGCAATTATTTGCCCCACTTCATCATAGTTGTTTTGTGCCCAGGCATAGGCATCTTCATAATATTCCAGCGCCTTTTCTCTCTCCTGCCTGACAGCATAGAGCTGCCCTAAATAATTTAGACTGCGGCTGTACTCGGGTCCCACATACTTGTCTCGGTATCCCAGGGCCTCAGTTAGGGTTTCTAGGGCCTTGTTAAACTCTCCCTGCTCGGCGTACAACTCCCCCAGGCTATTCAAAATACTGGCCAGCTCATGCCACTGACCTCGAGAGATCGCTGTTTGCCGTGCTTCTAGATAAGCATCCCGCGCCTTGTCGTAGGCCTGCTGTTGCAAATAAACATGGCCTAATCCATTGAGATATCTGGGTATGCCCTCCCAATATCCGACAGATTTTGCGGCGGCAAGGGCCATTTGATAGGCTGACTTCGCCTGAGAGTAGTCGCCCAGTGTGTAGTAGACGTTGCCGATTTCTCCCTGGGCTCGGGTGCGATCAATCCGATCCGAACTACGAGCCAGGGTAGCATCCAGGGTATCCAGGGCACGGCCATACTGCCCAGTGTGACGGTACACCTCCGCCAGGGCCAAATCCAGCCTACTTTGTTCAGCAAAATCCCTAATTAACCCACGCTGCACCTGTCGTAGCTGCTGCCAACTGCGGGTGATACTTCCCTGTTCTAACCAGATCAGCCCCTGCATAAGCAATCCTCGATGGCGCTGGGCCATCGCTGCAGATGCAGGGATGGAGAGCCGATCAGCCTGGGTGAGGGCCTGCTGAGCCCGATTGTAATCCCCTAAGCGATAGTGGGCAAAACTCAGGTCGATCAGGCTATTGTGTTCACCCACCGGCTCACCAGCGCTACGATATAGCTGGACAGCCATTTCCAGGGGACGAATAGCGGCTCGACTACTGCCCATGCGCAGAAACGTTTTCCCATGCTGATACTGGATCTGAGCTGCTTCAATGGACTTGGCTTCGGTGGATTTGGCCTCGGCAGTATAGACCTCCTGGACAGCCCAAGCCTCTACCCCTGGCATTGTTCCCACCAGCAGCCCTAGCACCCAGCCAAACGTTCGCCAACCTGTCATACATTTCCAACTCTGTGACAACCAAAGACATGACGTCACCCCCAGGCTCCATGAAGGATAGATCCATCCTTTTCTACAATCTAAGGTGGGTCATTTAAGGATGATTTGTTTATCGTCTGAAGAATTCAGATTAAGTGCTACTATCCTTCGAGCAGGAATAGTAATAGTTGAGGGGTGTCTGCCACCGTCGCGGGTGGATTGTCCCAGGGCGAGTTGACATCATGAACGTTCTAACTAAACGGCACTGGATGATGGCATTGCTATGCGGACTGGCACTGCTGGTATCGTTGGCCTGTTTGCTATACCGCGGCGACGACGCCAATGGCTCTAATTCTGCCCAGGCGGCCAGGGTTGATTTTTGGGGCGATCGGCGAGTGGCGGCGGCCCTACAGTCTGGCTTTAAGCAGGCCGAGCAGGCAGCAAGTTTAGCTCAAACGGCTAATTCGGCTGAACAGTGGGATAACGTGGTGGAGGCCTGGACGGGTGCGATCTCAACTCTCCAAACCATCCCTACCCAGAGCCCAGAGCGGTTCTTTGCCCAACGGAAACAGCGCGAATATTTAACCAACCTGGTCGTAGCCCAACAACAGGCAAATCAACTGAGCTGGCCCAATGTGTTTCCCAACCTGGGCAGTCCTGTCCTGGACGAACAACTGCGGCTCTATCTGAGCTATCTAGCCACGTTTGGTCCCCCCGACGTTTTGATTATTGGCAGCTCTCGCTCACTGCAGGGGCTGGACCCGCAGCTGTTGCAAAAATCCTTAGACGACCAGGGGTATCCCGTTAGGGTATTTAACTTTAGCATCAATGGCGCTACAGCCCAGGTGATGAACTTTGTGTTACAGCGACTGCTGACTCCAGACCAACTGCCGAGGTTAGTAATCTGGGGAGATGGGTCGCGGGCATTTAACAGCCGCCGGGTGGATGCCACCTTTGCCCGCATCCTGGCATCACCGGGATTTCAGGCCGTTTTAGCGGGAAAACGACCCGGCTTTTCTGACCTCCCCCCCTCCCCCAGACAGCCCAGTACCATTAACGCCTATGGATTTTTGCCGGTGCCAGCTGAATTTGACCCAGCGATTTTTTATCAGACCTATCCCCGAGTAAATGGACGCTATGATGCGTTTTACAATCCGTTTGGCCTGACCGGACTACAGCTGGGCTCGTTGCGATCGCTCGTGGGCTATCTCAAAAGCCGTAACATCGACCTTATATACGTAAATCTTCCCCTCAGTGGCGACTATCTTGATACCTACCGATTATCCATAGACCGACGATTTCAACGATTTTTGCAAACCCAAAGCCAGCGCCAGGGATTCACCGTTATTGATCTGTTGTCCCAATGGACAAGACAAAACGCCTTCTTTGCTGACCCCAGCCATTTAAACCAGAAAGGCGCAGCTGCTTTAGTTCAACAGCTAGCCCGCAATCCACTGCTATTAGAGAAACTCAGTCGCCTGGAGTTAGAATAGATCGGCCCGTAGTAACAAGGGTTAAGATTCCTATCGAGCGCTTTGATGCCGCATTAGTTTATCTAACGAACATATAGTTATATTTCCTGCAAAGAAATTCGAAATATTTGTTTGGACTTTGGTCATGGTGGTTAAATGTACGTGAAAGCCTTGCTTAGAAAGGCTTAAGCTAAATCTTTCACAGCAGTTAAACGTAGCATCTCACTCAGTCATCCGGAGGGGGACAGTTAGGTCAAATTTCAAGCCTTCAGAAAGATATACGACATTGACTAGAGCATTGATGTAGTAGAGCTACTTTGCCAAGTTTTCACATCACATTGGCGTTGTCGACTGAACACTCTTGGATATACGTCGTCCTAGCCAATGTGTTCACTCCCTAAAAGTACAGTTGGATAGAAAAGGTAACCATGCCCCAGGTATCGTCTGTAACAAAATTCTCCCTTGTTGGATTGGTCAGCATTTCAATCTTGTCGCCGCTAGATGTAGCGGCGGCTACTTTTAGCAATCTCTACGTTTTTGGCGATAGTCTTTCTGATGCAGGCAATGTCTTTAACGCCACCATTGCTGTTAATGAGTTGCCAGTGCCTCCAGGGGTTGTTGTTCCGCCCGTAAGTCCCCCCGACCCGCCCTATTTTCAAGGACGAAATTCCAATGGCCCCGTTTGGGTAGAGTATTTAGCCGACGATCTCAACTTATCTCTTACCAATTCGACTGAGCTATCGTTCCTATTTCCAGGTGCACCCGTTCCATCTCCCATTACAGTAACGGCAGATGGGCCAGCGGTGAGTCCTTTTTTCAATGGATCACTCTCTACCACCGGTGTTAATTTTGCTTTTGGTGGTGCCCAAACAGGGTTTCAAGGATCGACCGACTTTGGTGAACTGATTCCCGGTGTCCTTGCCCAGGTCAACTGGTTCCAAACAGACTTAGCCCTCGCTAACACAGCAGCAGATGCCGATGCGCTGTATGTGGTCTGGGCCGGTGCCAATGACTATTGGGGCGCAGAGCCAACAGCCGCTCGAGATCTGTTAACCACCACTGCCGTCAGTAACCTGGAAACAGCTGTGGAGCAGCTCTATGCCACGGGTGCTCGGAATTTTCTCCTTCCCAATTTACCGGACTTAGGACAGACGCCGCGAGGTCGTATTTCTGTTTCAGAGACAGAACGTCTTACAAGTTTGACCCTGACGCATAATACTCTTTTAGATGCAACGATCGACACTCTAAGTCTCCTGCCCGATAATCAGATAATTTCTCTCGACGCATTCTCCTTATTTAATCAGGCGATTCAAAACCCAGCGGCCTTCGACTATGACAATGTAACCGATGGGTGTCTGTTGGTTCCCACCTGCCTAGCGGCGGATCCAGCGACACAGAACAGATTTTTGTTTTGGGACGATCGCCATCCCACCACAGCAGGTCATCAGGAGCTGGCAAGTTCTGTCTTTACAGAGCCTGCTCCATCGCCAACAAGTGTACCGGAACCCAGCACCATTCCAGGAGGGGTTGGCCTTTTAGCCGGAATCCTCCTAGTACTGCGCCAAAGACTGAGCCCAAAAGCTCAGTCTCAAACAGCAAAAGCCTTGCGCAAAGTTAGTCTTTAGGAGCTGTCAAGAAACTACTTAATGGGATCAGCCTGAAAGGCTGGTTAAGCCATGATTTAAATGAACAAGGCCATAATTTTATTGTTTAACAAGCCGTTAGGTTGGTTCCGCCCCGTCAAACAATGACAGTTGGTTAGCGCGGTTACTGGCAATTAGTTCCCAACCTTCACGTAACAATTTCTGGAATGTTGAGAAACCCCGTGAACCCATCGCCATATGTTCAGGGATGATAAACTGGGGGAACATTGTGTAAGGACGCCAAGGCGTTCCTTGTTCGATACGTAGATGTAGAATCTTTTCTTGTTCGCTATCTTGGGATAGCCAGGCCATTTGTTTAATCATAATATGCTCCTTAACCCGCGGGCTGATCAAGAAACCTCGATCAGCCCGCCTTACGCTCTTTTGAGCATGGGTTTATAGCTGTAGATAACACTCCTTGAACGTATGCTTAATCCAATTGTCTTTTAGCATCAGCTGACGCATGGCTTCGAGCAAATACTCTTGAGCTTGATCGGGTGAGAGTTTTTCAACTTGTTCTCTCAAAACTTTAAGTTGAAATTCTTGCTCCAGTGATAGTGTTCCAGGTGTACTCATAGGATCCTCCTTGGGCTCTGCGAAAGCCCACGTTTACCAGCTATTAGACTGATTCACATGGTGTAGTGTAGAGTCCTTTATAGGAATGTCCCAAAGATAAACTCTCTTAACAGATGTGGCATTGACCTGCTAAATACTCAATGACCCAGGTATGTCCAACAGTTGTTAGCGCTCTACGACAATTGTGAATAATAATGTCTCAACAGCTATCCAATTTTTAAGGTGATATGCTCAAGAAGACCGACCTTCAAGCGAAATGAGCATCTTGGCTATTGGGACAAATAGCTTTGTCAGAGCTAGACAAGTCTTTTGTCGTTTAGAAATAGGGGGGTAGACTCTCTATCTCCGGTAAAGACAAGCTTGAACGGTGTTTTTGGTTAAATTGATTGACTATACTTATCAAGTTTGCTTTTCCTTAGATTCATTATAGCAAACACAATTTCCCTGCTTCCGCAACAGTACTTTACAGTTGTTCTAGTACGGAAACAGGCTGAGTATTCGCTAAATCTAAGATTAAGCTATTGATTTGTAGGGGTCTGGGCCATATAGTGTGTTCTCAATTCTCGTCGTAAAATCTTTTGGGACGCTGTGCGGGGAAGGTCTTTGATAAAGACAACATCTTTGATGTGAAAAAGAGGATTCAAAGATTGTCGAATAACCTGTTGAAAAGAGTCTTTTAGCTCCTGTTGGGTAGATTGGATCAATGGATTGGGGACTGCATAGACAATCAGCTGACTGGGTCCAGCTGATGTGGTGGCAATGGCAGCTACCTCTTGTACCTGGGGTAGCCCTTGCAACACTCGCTCAATCTCAATAGCACTGACCTTGATACCCCCCAGGTTCATGGTGTCATCGACGCGTCCTTGCACCCGATAGTAGCCATCGGCTAGCTTCCTCAAGCGATCGCCATGGCGGCGTAGGGGCAACGGGTAGGCTGGTGTGCCATCAAAGTAAACCTGATGGTGGTCTCGATTGAGCAGGGTGGTGGAGAGGCCTATGGCTGGGGGGACGATAAAGGCTTCGCCAACGTCGCTGGGGTGGCCATGGTCATCGAGAATCACCACTGCTAGCCCCAAGGCCGGTGTGGAAAATGTAGACGGATAGGCTGGCTGCACCAGGGTGCCAGTGATATAACCGCCGCCGATTTCGGTGCCGCCGCAGTATTCAATAATGGGTTTATGGCCACCCAGGGCCATTAGAAATGCCATATCGCTGGGATTAGAGCATTCACCTGTGGAGCTAAATGCCTTGAGTCGGTGCCAGTCTAGACCGGTCATGCAGCCGCTGCGCCGCCAGCCACTGACTAAACTGGGGACCACCCCCAACACGCTTACCCCTGCAGATTGAACAAAGTCGCCAAACCCTCGGGTCAAGGGCGCATCGCCATATAGAGCCATGGCTGCTCGATTGAGCAAGCTGGCGTAGATCAGCCAGGGACCCATCATCCAACCTAGACTGGTGGGCCAGGCCAGGACATCGTCTGGATGAATATCGTGGTGCAGGTGGCCATCGACAGCACATTTAATGGGGGTGCTATGGGTCCAGGGAATGGCCTTGGGTGTTCCCGTCGTCCCAGACGAAAATAGAATGTTTAGGGGCGTGTCTGGCTGACAGGGAACCGCCGTGAACTGGTCTTTGTCACTCAGAAAGTCATCCCAACTTAAATCACCTGGACGCAGGCAGTCGTCCGTTTCTGTATACGTTTCTACAGGTATTACTATGGCCCGAGGCGCAACGGCAGTTACCAGTTTTTCATAAAGCGGCAAGTCCTTACCCTGTCGCTGCACACGAGTCTGGGTGAAGACGGCTTTGGTCTGGCCCAGCTGGAGCCGAGTGGCCATTTCTACCGGGGCAAAGCTATCGGCAATCGAGACGACCACCCCGCCCATTTTGATGATGCCAAGGTAGATGGCAACGGCTTCCACCGTCATGGGCATGATGATTGAGATCGCATCCCCCACGCTATACCCTGCTGCCACTAATCCATTCGCTACCCGGTTTGTTAGCTGCTCCAGCTCACCATAGGCCCATCGCTGCAGTGGCCCACCCGGTCGCTGAAAAATTATCGCCGTATCGGTCTGCGGTGCTAAAAAACAGCTCTCCACGATGTTAAATCGAGCATCCATCAGCCAGTGAGGCTGTTCCACTCCATCGCTGAGGTCCAAGACACGGGTGTAGGGCTGCCGAAACCGAATTCCCAATCGCTGGATCATACACTGCCAGAATTGGTCGCGATGTTCGACTGACCACTGGTGTAGTTCGGCGTAGGTGTTGAGTCCTCGCTGCTGTTGTAGGGCGGTGATGTTGGCCCGCTGGATATGGGCTGGGGTGGGGTGCCAGGCAGATAGATTGTTGGTGAGGGTTGCGGGAGACATGGCAGAAACCTCTGGGCATGTATGGGCAAGGGCAGCAGGGGAGGATAGAGAGAAGGTTTGAATTGAGAATTAATAATGGATAATTCTCAATTGCTAGTTGAAACTCTCGGCCTCTTTCTCTAACCGATCTAATCGATCAGTATTGAGCCCATCCCAAAAGATAGCAATTGCGTCTAGAATCTCTCGTCCACCCTGGAGAAACTTGTCGCGGTTAAACTCGGGATGGAAGTACACAGATTCCAATTCTTCCAGGGTGTGGCCGGCGTGCTGAGCTTCTACCCGGTTATGCCAGGTAAAAAAGGCGAGTTTTAGCTGGGAGTGACGGCTTTGTTTGATCTTTAAGAGACCGTCTTCCAACTCTTGCCAGAATCCGGCAGCCGCCCAGTTTTCAACGGCAAAACTAGCGCCTTCGGACAGGTTGGGGTCGTCACTGCCATAGAGGCGAATTAATTCATTACAAAAGTGTAACGTAGTCGCACTACCATGTTTACGCTGACCCAGCTGATCGTAGGTAAGCCCCAGCCCCTTAGCCACCCCCAGTAGCCACTCAAAGTGGGCGGCACGAAATCGACAGATACCGCCGTCGACGGTGCCCTCAGTGCTGACCAAGGCCGGATCTCCCTGACGATCTTTATCGGCTTCGCTGAGGTTGGGACGTGTCTCTGTGGCTGCCTGAGGATTGCGATAGATGACCCCCAGCTCATTGAGTAAAATCTCTCGGCTGGCCCGTGACTGTTCTAGGGTGGGGGCATTAATAACTTTATTTAGGGCAGCCACTAAAAACTGATTTGAGAACACTGAAAACTGTTGAACAAAGTGGCGCAGTTCATTGTCACTGGCAAATCCCTGGCTAAACCAGTGGGTATAGTCATTGTGCAAAATAATGCGATGATGCAGGAATTGTTGCTCAACTTCCCTCAGGAAGTCTTGAAATGTCTCGACCTGCCGGGGAATTAGCTCACCGCGATAGAGACGGGTTTGGATGCGGGAAGAAATTTTAAGGGGTTGGGGAGGGGAGAGGAGAGTATAGGTCATGGTTGGAACTCCAGCGCTTTATCTTTTGAGGGTAGCCAGCTGTGAACATAGTCGAGGTCTTCCATGGATCTGGCTTGAGTGGTTACTTGTAGCGGTCGAAATGTGTCGAGCATGACGGCCAGGTCTTCGGTGCGGGACTGACCGATGGAGGCTTCATAGGTGCCGGGATGGGGGCCATGGGGTAGTCCACTGGGGTGCAGGGTGAGAGACCCCGATTCGATGCCTTTGCGGGACATAAAATGACCTTCGACATAGTAGATGACTTCGTCGGAGTCAACATTGGCGTGATTATAGGGGGCAGGAATCCCCTGGGGATGATAGTCAAACAGACGCGGCACAAAGGAACACACAACAAAATTAGGACCGGCAAAGGTTTGGTGCACCGATGGCGGCTGATGCACACGTCCGGTAATGGGTTCAAAGTCCTCGATATTAAAGGCGTAGGGCCACAAACTGCCATCCCATCCCACCACGTCCAGGGGATGATGTTTGTAAAGATATTGGGTGAGACTGTCTCTTGCTTTAACTCGAACCTCGTAGAGACCAACTTCGCGATGGGGTAACAGGTTCTCAGGCGGGCGAATATCGCGCTCGCAGTAGGGGGAGCGTTCTAAAAACTGACCCTGGGGGCTAAGGTACTGACGCGGTGGATGGAGATGCCCGGTGGCTTCAAGGGTTAGATGAATTTGGGCTACCCCAGGTTCTGGTATCAGTCGCCAGAGCACCCCAGCTGGAATTACTAGATAGTCTCCTGGACGATAGTGTAGTTCTCCCAGCTGACTTTCTAGGCGGCCCCTGCCCTGGTGAATAAACAACAGTTCATCGCCGTGGGCAAAGCGATACCAGTAGGTCATGGGCTCGTTGGGATGGGCGATGAATAGGGTGACGTCGCTATTGGCAAGCAACGGGATACGCGATGCGATCGCATCGCCGCCTGCGATTACCCCAGCGGTTCTAAAATGTCGCGATCGCAATGCCCCAGGCTCTTCATAGGTCAGTCGTGTGGAGGCAATTACAGTCACCTGGTCAATTTCTGTTGGCGGGCGTAAATGGTACAGCAGCGAGTGACTACCGGCAAACCCCTGGGCACCGATCAGTTCTTCATGGTAAAGCGAACCATCGGGCTGACGAAATTGGGTGTGACGCTTGTGGGGAATCTGGCCCAGATGCATGTAGTAGGTCATAACACCCTCCCAACCGGCTCAAGATTGCCACGACGAGCCTGTTCTCGCTCAATCGCTTCGAACAATGCCTTAAAGTTACCCTCACCAAAGCTGGTGGCCCCATGCCGCTCGATAATTTCAAAAAAGAGTGTGGGCCGATCCTCCACCGGCTGAGTAAAAATTTGTAGCAAATAGCCAGTGGCATCGCGATCCACCAAAATACCCAGTTCAGCCAATTTATTAATGGGCTGATTAATTGCCCCTACTCGCTGTTCCAGGGTGTCATAGTAGGCCATGGGAGTCTCTAAAAAAGCAACACCCGCTGATTTAAGCTGTCGCACCGTGTGAATAATGTCTCGGGTAGCCAGGGCGATATGCTGTACCCCAGGGCCGTTGTTAAACTGCAGATACTCTTCAATTTGAGACTGGCGCAATCCCCTGGCAGGTTCATTGATCGGTAGTTTAATCCTGCCGGTGGGATCTTGAACCACCTTAGACATCAGGGCTGAATATTGGGTAGCAATAGTCTTGTCATCAAAGTGGGCCAGCAGTTGGAAACCCAGGGCCTCCATAAAAAAGCGCACCCATCGATCCATGGCTCCGGTTTCCACATTACCCACCACATGATCAATCTCAAATAACCCTGTTTCCTGTTGAGTAGGAAACCCTATGGGACAAGGCACAAATCCCGGTGCAAACATCCCCCGGTAATGGTGGCGTTCAACAAACTTAAACAGCACATCACCATAACCCTGAATCGCAGCAAATCGCCAGTGCCCCTGATCAGTTTTAATTTCTGTTGGGGGAATCGCCGCGGTTGCCCTATTCTGTAACAATGTTTCATAAACCTGACGGGCATCGGTTACGGTAAACGCCATGACACCCACTCCATCGCCATGGCGAGCAACCATAGTGTCAATGGGGTGTTCACCACTGAGGCTACTACTCAACACAAATTTAATCCGACCCTGCTGCAGTAGATAGGACGCCGTCTTGCGATCACCCGTTTCCAGACCTCGAAATGCAATTGGGGTAAAACCAAACTGTTGCTCATAAAAGTAGGCAGCCTGTTTGGCATTGCCCACATAAAATTCCAAATGGTCGAGTCCTAACAGGGGACAGGGATTCTTCATAACTTGACACAGCCTCCTCCCTAAAGCCCCATTATGGCTTGAATTATTAGGTCAAAAGCTAGTCAGGTAATAGTTTAGAAGAGTTTATAACAAAATACCTCTAGCACAAACACTTCAAGTCTGGTCAGCATAGGGATAACTTCAGCCTCTAAAGAAGGCTTTAACCATGGGTGACACTCTTGTGGAGATGTCTTGTATTCCATTATAGGCGATGCACCAGGCAGGTAGGTGAGACTATAATAAATGTGGTCCACTGCGGAGTTTTTATTCTGAATTTTCGTTCTTTAAATTACTGTTACAAATTGTTAGGTACACTCGTTTGATAACGCCTTGATGAGCTATGACTGCTCCTTCTCTTCGATTACTTCTCTCTACATTAATTGACTACGCGGGATTATTTCCCCCTGCAGAATTAAATCTATCAACAGCCGTATCTGCCTATGAGCGTTACAGCACCACCCCCCATCGTTGGATGTTAGGTCGGTTTGTTTTACCGCTGTCTCAGCTGGCCCAGTTTGAAACTTGTTTAGATCGACTAGAACAAAAGCATGCAGCCGCCTTTTGGCCCCTCAGCATTATTCTAGAGCCGTCACTGCAGGCCGTGGAAAATTTAGCACCTTGGCTAGAAAAACAACATCGATTTACCATCTCAGCCCTTGAATTTAAGCGTGGAAATGTAGATACTATCGCCCCCCTACTACCCCACTTACCACCCCATAGCGATCTCTTTTTTGAAGTCCCCCTCGACTCCACCCTACCCGACTATCTCACTGTGCTTCAAAACACCCGAGCCGCAGTCAAAGTGCGCACGGGAGGTCTGACAGCAGCTACTTTTCCCAGCGTTGCAGATCTGGCCCGGTTTATAGTGGTCTGTGCCCAAGCTCGGATTCCCTTTAAGGCTACCGCTGGGTTGCACCACCCTCTACGGGGGTTACACCCCCTACCTAATGGTCGCTATGTCCATATGCATGGATTTCTTAACGTAGCCCTGGCGGCGGCCTTTGCCTACGGGTGTAGTGCCACAGTGGAGGACATTGTCACCCTATTACAAATTGACACCCCTGATACCTTAATTTTTTCAGCTCAAGAGATAATTTGCCGTAGTCTTCTCTGGTCCCAAGAGCCAGAGCTCTCCACCATAGCCGGACATTTGCCCCTGGAAGTCCTGGCCCATGTCCGCAGCCGCTATTTTCTCGGAATTGGCTCCTGTTCTTTCCAAGATCCCTTAAATGGACTGCATCGCTTGGAGCTTTTAAGTCATCCTGAATCTGCACCGACCTATGTCTTTTCCACCTGATGCTACCCATGATCCACATCTCCAAAGCTGGGTTGCCAGTGCCAACGACTTAGACACTGATTTCCCAATCCAAAATCTTCCCTTTGGCGTATTTCAGCGAAATTCCTCCTCGGAGCAGCCCAGTATCGGCATCGCCATTGGCAATCAAATTTTGGACTTGTCCATCTGTGTCCAACAAGGAGTGTTGGAGGATTTGCCAACCGCTCTCCAGACAGCCTGTTTAGCAACTACCTTGAATCCCCTTATGGCTCTGGGGCCAGCAGCAGCTACCATCCTGCGGCAACAGCTTAGTTACTTGCTCCAGCTATCAACCACCCCACCGGAGCAACAGATTTTGGTCCCTATGGCCGATGTCCAAATGTTGTTACCTGTCCAGATCGGCAGCTATACCGACTTTTATGCCTCGATTCACCATGCCACCAATGTGGGTAAGCTATTTCGCCCCGAGCGGCCATTGCTGCCCAACTACAAACATATTCCCATTGCCTATCACGGTCGTGCCTCGTCCATCGTAGTCAGTAATACCCCCATCCATCGCCCCCAGGGACAACAACGCCCCTCAACACCTGAACAATCACCCAGCTTTGGCCCCAGCCAACGCCTTGACTATGAAGCAGAAGTGGGGCTGCTGATTGGCCCCGGTAACCCCCTGGGAGCCCCCATTTCGATTGACCAGGCTGAATCCCATCTGTTTGGCCTATGTCTGGTTAACGACTGGTCAGCCCGTGATATTCAAGCCTGGGAATACCAACCGTTAGGTCCCTTTTTAGGCAAAAGTTTTGCCACCAGTCTGTCGCCGTGGGTGGTCACCCGAGATGCCCTGGCCCCCTTTCGGTGTAGCCCCTTTGAACGCCCCACCAATGAACCAGCACCGCTGCCCTACTTAACGACAGCTGACAACTCCAGCGGCATTCATTTGACCCTGGAAGTGTGGCTGCGTTCCCCCCAGATGATCCAGAACCAGATCTCACCTGTACGTCTTAGTCAGGCATCGTTTGCCCAGCTTTACTGGACTGCCGCCCAAATGATTACCCACCACACCAGTAACGGCTGCAACCTCCAGTCTGGGGACTTGCTGGCTAGCGGCACAGTCTCAGGTCTCACACCAGATACCTGGGGGTCACTATTAGAAATCACTCATCAGGGCACAAAACCCATCCAGCTACCGACAGGAGAACAGCGTGGTTTTCTAGCCGATGGTGATGACGTAATTTTGCGAGGATATTGCCAGACCTCAGACTATAGAAAAATTGGTTTTGGTGAGTGTCGGGGACAAATTCTCCCTGCAGTCAAAAATAATGTTTGATAGGATTAGAGTACATCGATACTACCTGAAGGTCTCTACTATGCAGCTACCCCATTTTTATTGAAATCTTGTTTGCTGGTCGCCACAGAGATTTTTCTAACCTTTGTTCAGCTCGACGATCTGGCTGACTATAGTGAGTATGTCTTTAAGGTTAAAGAAACTCGGGCGTTAACCCTATGGGCATTGGTGAAATACGAAGATTAGATAACCACATCCACACGTTATGTTTTTTGTCAAAATCAACACAATATCAAATTCGGTCTTCACACTGTAGGTGTCTACCAGATGTTGTAAAAGAAAAGGCATGCTCCGAATAACGTGACCGTCAGATGTCGTTTCGGAGGAAAAGCTTATAATGGATGGTATTTTTGAGTTTGGCGACTCCCTGGGACCCGCCAAAGTAATTCATATTTATGACCACGAGAGTGGATTAAAAGCCATTGTTGTCGTGGACAATGTGGCCTGTGGGCCTGCCATGGGCGGTGTACGGATGGCCCCTGATGTCAGTACAGAAGAAGTTTTTCGGCTAGCGCGAGCCATGACTTTAAAGAATGCTGTGGCAGATCTCCCCCACGGTGGGGGTAAAGCCGCCATTCTGGCCAATCCCAAAGTGTCTGCAGCCCAGAAGGAAACTCTGATGAGAGCCTTTGGGGTAGCCATCAAAGATATGGCTGACTATATCCCTGGCCCCGACATGGGTACCGATGAACCCTGCATGGCCTGGGTACAAGAAGAGACAGGTCGCGCGATTGGTTTACCCGCAGCCATTGGCGGTATTCCTCTAGATGAAGTGGGGGCAACTGGCTATGGTCTTAGCGTTGTTGCCGATGTGGCCAGCGATTTTTGTCATATCGATCTGATCGGTGCCAAATTTGTTATCCAGGGAGCTGGTTCCGTTGGTCTTCACACTGCCAAGTTTCTTACGGCCAGAGGTGCTGTCTTGATCGGTGCCACTGATTCCCAGGGAACAGTGTTCAATCCTGACGGCATTGATATCACCCAGCTGGCTAAGCTAAAGGGTAAGGGTAAGAGTGTTATCGACTATGTCGACGGTCAAAAACTGGCTCGGGATGCTGTTGTTGATATTCCCTGTGATATCTGGATTCCTGCCGCTAGACCAGATGTTATCCGTACGGATAATGTGTATCGACTCCGGACTAAGCTGATTATTCAGGGGGCCAATATTCCGCTTACCACCAAAGCAGAACAAATCTGTCATGACCACAATATTTTGGTGATTCCTGATTTTATCGCCAATGCTGGCGGTGTTATTTGCGGTGCCGTAGAGTATGGCGGTGGCACCCACGAGATAGCATTTCAAACCATTGAGGAGAAAATTCGTAAGAATACTACTGTCATGCTAGAAACAGTTACTCGTACGGGTAAGCTACCCCGGCAGGTCGCGATTGAAATGGCCGAGCAGCGAATCCGGAGAGCAACCGCCTATCGAAGTAAGCGTCATGGGCCTGGTCTACAGCTGATTGCGTAGTCGGCTGACACCATGGGTTAAATAACACCAAGCCGTTGCCCCACCTTAGCAAACGCTTCAATACACCGATCGAGATGGGCATGGCTGTGGGCCGCTGAAATCTGTACCCGAATACGGGCCTGTCCTTTGGGCACCACGGGATAGCTAAAGCCAATTACATAGATTCCCTCTTTGAGCAGATCTGCGGCCATAGTTTGGGCTAGATGGGCATCGTAGAGCATGATGGGGACAATAGGGTGAATGCCGGGTGAAATGGCAAACCCACGTTCTGTCATTTGCTGACGAAAATACTGTGTATTTTCATTTAGTCGAACCCTCAGATCATCGCTCTGTTCAACTAAATCTAAGGCTTTAAGACTGGTGTAGACAATCACAGGGGCCAGGGTATTGGAGAACAGATAGGGTCGCGATCGCAACCTGAGCAATTCAATCACCGCCCCACGCCCTGCCGTAAATCCGCCGGTTGCTCCTCCTAAGGCTTTCCCCAGGGTACTGGTGACAATATCCACTCGACCCATAACGCCACAGTACTCAATGGAGCCCCGCCCGGTAGATCCAAAGAACCCGGTGGCATGGCTATCATCCACCATCACCATGGCATCGTAGCGATTCGCCAAGTGGCAAATCTCCCTCAGCTTGGCCACATCGCCATCCATGCTAAATACCCCGTCCGTGGCAATCAGCCGTTGCTTAGCCGCCTGGGAAGCTTTTAGTGCGGCCTCAAGTTCTGCCATGTCGCTGTGACCATAGCGATATCGCTGGGCCTTACTAAGACGAATCCCGTCGATAATGCTGGCATGATTCGAAGCATCGCTGATTACGGCACAGTCAGCATCCAGCAGCGTTTCAAACAACCCACCATTAGCATCAAAACAGGAACTGTAGAGAATGGCATCCTCTGTCCCTAAAAACTGAGCAATTTTAGCCTCTAGTTGTTTGTGAATAGTTTGGGTACCGCAGATAAACCGCACCGAAGAAAGACCAAATCCATATTGGTCCAAACCGGCCTTAGCCGCAGCGATCAGAGCCGGATGGTTGGCCAATCCCAGATAGTTATTAGCACAGAAATTCAACAGTTCCTGCCCCTGTACTTCAACCACTGCCCCCTGGGGAGAATTGAGAATACGTTCTGGTTTATGCAGCCCGGACGTTTGAATTTCTGCCAGGATAGTCTCGTAGGCCTGGGTTGCCTGGGTTAACATGACAGCACCTCCAAAGTTTCTAAACTGTTAGGCTGATAAGAGTCTTCTAACCGAGCTGATAGCCGGGTCAACATATCTTGGACCATGGTCGGTAAATCGTAGGTGGGCTGCCAGCCCCAGTCCTGTCGAGCCTGGGTATCATCAATCACAGCGGGCCAGGAGTCAGCAATAGTTTGACGAAAATCAGGTTGATAACGACAGATAAAATTGGGCTGATGCCGTCGAATCTCAGCCGCTAGCTCAGCAGCGGAAAAGCTCATCGCCATAAGGTTGTAACTGGTATGCACCGTCAGCGCTTTGGCATCCGCTTGCATCAACTGCAGAATTGCCTCCATGACATCAGGTATGTACATCATCGGCAGACGGGTCTCAGATTTAACGAAACAGGTATAGGGGCAATTTTGTAATGCGGCATAAAACATTTCCACTGCAAAATCCGTTGTCCCTCCGCCAGGTAGAGCACGATGGCTGATAATACCGGGTAGTCGCAGACTACGCACATCCACCCCCAGTTTCTGAACCGCATACTGGCACAGCAGTTCACCCGTAACCTTGGTAATGCCATACAGGGTGGATGGAGTGAGAATAGTCGTTTGAGGGGTGTTGAACCGAGGTGTTTGCGACCCAAATACAGCAATTGAACTGGGCCAAAAGACCCTTAGACGATAGCGTTTGGCCAAGTCTAAAACATTTCTAAGGCCGTCTATATTAACCCGCCAGCAATCTTCAGGATGATTTTCTCCTCTAGCAGAGAGAATTCCCGCCAGATGATAAATAGTATCGATGGCATACTGTTCAACTACGGTCTGCAGTCGCTGATAATTGGTGACATCCACAATTTCATAATTCGTGGTATCAGGGTTGGGATGCCGACCAGTGGCCAACACCTGAGCCCCCCGCTGCCGGAGAAAAGGAACCAGATCGCTACCAATTTGGCCGCCAGCACCGGTGACTAAAATTCTCTTACTATTCAGGATATTTGTTTTAAACATGCTTCAACCCTCCTGCCAGGAGCAACGTTCGGCAGTATCAGGGCCATAAAAGTAAACACTAAATTGGACGAGGAGATAAAAAATAAGTTAGCCCGTATCTTCATCATGGAAGAGAACTATTACCTTGTGGAGTTTTGATAAGAAAAATATCTTTGATTTTTGCTAAGATCAGGCCTCTATAAGGCCTAAAAATATACCTACAGCGTCGTTCCATGGAGCGACTGTACGTCAGAAAATAAAATCTAATTGAATCCTTTGAGGGCTCGACCAAGCTCTAACCTCTTTCTAAACCTATACAATTTCAGCGCTCTTTTACCGATCTTCTATAATGAAAGAACTAATAAATAGCTGTTTGTCTCCATAAATATGTTTTGGCCGTTCCTGTTCCTTGGGGTGATTTCATCTGAAGAGATACCGGTTTATGGTGTTTTTAACAAATTGGTCATTCTTTAACTCAGCAACGCCATATTTCGAAGGCATTGTCATTGTCTATTACTGAACTATTTTCGTAGACATTTCAGTTGATTACCATCCCACTCTCACTGAATCCTACTGATTTAGTAACAGGAGGAAGGAGGGATATTCTATGCTGGCTTTATCTACACGAAAACAATTTAACTGTTTAAGCAGCTATGGCATTGAAACCATTAGCAACCAAACCCTCGAATTCATCCAACCTTTTTTCGAAACATTACCACCAGACCCCTATCTAGAAGGAAATTATCGCTTTAGACGGTTTTCCCATTTCCGCATAAACAACACTCGGCTAACCCAACTACCCCACGCTTTTTTCTACCAGAGTAAGACCTACAATCCTCTGCTAGGCAACGTTAAACGAGATTATCCAGAGCTATCTGTGACGCTAGCGCAGTCTAAAGCCTTTCATCAGGTGGTCTTCACCTTTTTTGAATTTTGTCAGCAGTGTTCTCCCTTTCAAACAGTGGGGGTACATCAGATTCGGATTACCACAGACCCGAGCCAGTCTGGCAACCCCGCCCCCGAAGGCATTCACCATGATGGTGTCGATCTCGTGGGTATTCTTTGCATTGCTCGCCATAGTGTATCGGGGGCTGAAACCCAGCTTTCTGTGGTCAAAGGGGCTGACCCCATTCTGCGTAAAGTACTTAATCCTGGGGAGTTGCTGGTATTTAACGACCACCAGTTTTTCCACTACACTACACCAATTTTACCCCTGGGGAAGCAGGGCTATCGGGATGTGTTTGTCTTTACCTGCCCAGATCTCCCCTTCGACCCATCTGCGTAATGAACATCACAGCTAATCAGATTCACGAGGCAGCCCAACAGATTCACCCGGGCATTGTCCACACCCCCTGTACCCATTCCGCAAAACTATCTCAGTTGACCGGTACAAACATCTTTCTAAAATTTCTGGACAGTGACAAGTTTCTGTTTTGCCTGTGCTCCATCCTCAAGCTGCTAAATCGGGCGGGTCAAGGGCTTTAGCTGTCTCAGTTTTGGTAGCCAGTAATTTAGTCAAAAGTAGAGTGGGTCTACTTTCCGATAAAACA
>JBCCXQ010000039.1:0-30943 GCA_039191365.1 Cyanobacteria bacterium P01_F01_bin.13
GTATCGAAAGCGATAATCACTGGGGGGCAAATCATGTCCTTGCTCATCCCGATTTCGTACAAACCAATAGACCATCGTCAGCTGGTCAGCAGCCAAACCACTCGTCTCAGTCAATACATATAGATAGAGACGAGTTTGCCAGTCATGGGCAAGACGTTCCCGAAGAGGGGGCTTAAGATAAGTCTTCCAATCCACAATCAACCCCGAGTCGTCTGTTAAAATCAACAGATCATAAATCACCGTAAATACATAGCCATTGAAGGCTAAGGTGCGTTGGTGTTCACTTTGACGTAGTCGTTCGTTGGGATTCGGCTGAAACAGCTGGGGTGCCTGCTGTCGAAGTGTCTCAACCTTCGCCATCATATCTTCGTTGGCAGTGGTCATCACGTCGACCGGCAGCCTTAACGCCTGCTGTTGCATTAGTAAATGAAATTGCTTTCCCCACAAAGCGGCATCCTGTCCATCGGGTGTCGGTGGTACAGCCAGGGATTGATCAAAAATGTATTGAAACCGTCGCGCGCAGGTTTCCAGCAATGTTAAGTGTGTCTGTGATAAGGGGAGAATGGATAGTGCCATGGGGCAAATGGGGAGGGATGAACCTGTGGGTCCTAAGCCTTACGCAGCACAAAGACACTGCCTTGATTCCCCCGACCGATCCGCATAGCCTGGTCTAAATAAGTTACTTCTAACCAACCCGGTTCCCGGTTTGAGTCCACAGTAAAATCAATGCCCTTGAGCAAGTTGAATTTCTCGGTTTGCTGCATCGCCTCAATAAATTGACTGGGGTTTCGATAGCCCAATGTAGATTGCAACCCAAAAATAGCGCGATCAAACCGGACATCGACGCGCTTTTCAGAAACTATTTCAAATTTGGCCGTGACCGATACTAAGCCCCCAATAACAGACTGGATTTCCGCCAGATTGTAAATCCGCTGTTGCTCAAGACGTACACACTGATAGATATTACCCAGCCCCAATAGTGGAAACCGATCAATCCCTAATAGCTCAGCGCTGGTGGTGTAGAGCAGCTGCCAATTGCCATTGAGTAAATCTGTTGCGCTCAGCGGGCTAGGCGTGGGATTACGCTCCTCTAGACGGGCAACCTTTGAAAGGATATCCGTCTTTTGATCCGGGGCAGCCAACAATCCACGATTGGTGGGTGCGATCGCATCTAATAGTTCAGTTTTTTCAAGCATCGGTATTCTTGGTAGCAGATATGGTTTTAACCAACAGATACCTGACTATATAGCCGCCTATTTCAAGGGCCAGCAAATTATTATCATCAGGGGCTTGACATCAGCATATTTTCATACTTTATTGGCATGGCATGGTAAGAAATGCTTAATAACCAACTACAGACCATCAGTATCTATGATGAATTCTGAAGTACTGTATATTTTGATGCAGAGATTCATAATCCCTGTATAGAAAAAAACGTAAGTTAACGGGGCGGTTAAAGGCCCTAGGCTTATTTTTTGCCATTTGAGTAGGTATAGTTATTTACTCAAGTCTAATCTCAACCACAAACGCGTATGACTAAGTACAACCCCTCCGTACATCAAATCCCCCGCGAACAACACGCAGCGGTTATTCCGGAGCGTGGTGATTCCTCCATCCTGCGCTGGCTAGAAAGCACAGGACGCCTTATTCCCCGTGAAGATTCAGAAAAAGTTCGCGACGAAGCGGATAGTGAAGAGATATCCGATCTGATGGGCAGCGATGACGCCAGCTTTGATGATTCGGATGACACGTCCAACGATGATGAGCCTGCTAACTAAATTGCTCTATATCTCTATATGTTGAGGCTAACCAGAGAATTAAGCGTTTATGCTTAGTAATTTTGTAGCCTGGGTTCCTAGACTTTTCGCAATATTCACTAGAGAATCTATAAAGTGAGGCCTTTTTTGTTTTGTTAGTACTCCTTATCTACAGATGATTCTGTACGGAAAGTGAGGCTAAATGCTTGAAGTGTGTGGTGTGTGAAGGACGTGAGTTGTGGATGCTAAATTCTTTACCTCTAGGGCAACGGCTCTAACAGGTACAGGCCTTTCGGTACTCTTGATGGGTACTCTTTCATGTTTAGCAGCTGGTCTAGATATTTGGGCAGGCCGCGACTGGTTTATTCAGGCTAGTCTGTTGATGCCATTTCTATTTTCAGCTGTAGGGTCAGCTTTATTGGGTTATGGTGTGGTACCTATGCTCAAGCGGCTCAAGGCAGGGCAGTTTATTCGCGAGGAAGGCCCCAAAGCCCATTTGAAAAAGGCTGGAACTCCCACTATGGGGGGAATATTTTTTGTGCCCGTCGCCTTGCTCGTTGCTGTTTTGGCGTCTGGTGGTGCGGTTAACACCCTGGCAGTCTGTGCCTTGACCCTGGCCTACGGGTTTATTGGTTGGATTGACGATTGGCAGGTGCTTCAGCGCCGCTCCAATAAAGGTATTTCACCCAAGATGAAGCTGGCACTGCAAATTGGGTTTGCCATCGTCTTCTGTGCTTGGGCAATGCAAAGCCAGCCCGCTGAAATTACCAATCTTGCTTTACCGTTTGGTCTTCTTCTTCCCCTCGGCATACTGTTCTGGCCCCTAGCTGGGTTTACCATGGTGGCCGAGAGTAATGCCACCAACCTCACTGATGGCGTGGATGGTCTGATGGGGGGTACCGGTGCGATCGCGCTGCTCGGTTTGGGGGCTTTAATTGCACCAGAGTATCCAGACCTAATGATCTTTTGTGCCGCCATGAGCGGTGCTTGCGTAGGCTTTTTGACCCACAATCGCAATCCCGCCAGGGTCTTTATGGGTGATACTGGCTCCCTAGCGCTGGGTGGGGCTTTGGCTGCTGTTGGTATTCTCAGCGGTCATCTATTTGCCTTATTTATTATCACCTTATTATTTGTGGCTGAAACCCTGTCAGTTATCATGCAGGTTAGCTACTACAAGGCAACTAAAGGTCCTGATGGTAAAGGCAAGCGGCTGTTTAAGATGGCCCCTCTTCACCATCACTTTGAATTATCTGGCTGGTCCGAGATTCAGGTCGTGAGCGTGTTCTATATCTTTGCAGGCTTACTTTCCTGTGTAGCCCTGACAACCTTGAGCTAGCTATTGGTGGCAAGCGATGTTCACCGTACACGCTTATGAACAAGGATTAATTAAGGTCTGTTTTTTGACATACAGGCGTTCTATGGAAGGCCTATTAAGACATTATCTTTGGACCTTATCAAATCCTCATTCCTTAGTTTTAAACACAAAATTCATATCGCGCTTGAAACAGCGGCATTAATGTCGCTGTTTTATTGTTTGTACTTAATGGCAATCTGGTACCGCCAAATTTCATCCAAGGCATCCTTGGGTGGTGTTCTCAATGGAGGGCTATGATTGGACAATCGTACGTTCTGTTGCTGGAAAATATATACCAGAGAGTTTTGTCAGAAAGATTCCAGCGTTATCACAGCACTTGAACGAAAGTGTTGTCGACATTAGTACGACGAGCACGGGAGATTTTGCTTGCTATTGGCATTATCGCTCTGGTCACCTCATCGGTAAGCTAGAAAAACTCTATGAAAGAGCCAGAGGCTATGAAGATAGAAAATTGGATAGTGACTTGTTTGATTTCCTCTTTGCGAATGACCCCAATTGTGAGTTAGACACATACTTTCATTTCCTTGATTTGGTGCACGGTATCGATGAAGTAATACCGATTAATCAGAGAAATTGGAGCCAGAATAGTTATGCGTTTACGAGGCGATTTATGGAAAGACAGAAAATATATCTGCCCAATCCATGTGAGCTAAGCTACTCTACTGCCAAAGATGAAGAAATCATCATTCACCTTGATTCAGCTGTTGATATTGATCAGCTAGCTCTTATTGATTTAGATCTCAATCCCTAATTGTGACTTATGCACCATCTAAGCTGGCTGCTCCTGCTCCTGTGTAAATCACCATTAGCAGCCCACCAATCAAGCCTACATTTTTCAAAAATGCATTGATCTGTTCGCCGTCGGCGATGAAATTATGGAAAATCAGTGTTGCTGGAACTAAGAAAATAATCAGCAGCAGCGCGCCGATTTTGACTTTGTAGCCAAGTAGTAGGGATAGGCTACCTGCTATTTGAAATAGGACAGTACCTGCGGCTAATAAACCTCCCAGGAAAAGGCGCTGGCCAAGCATGGCAGCAAAACCAGAAAATCCGATCAGGTGAGTGATGCCAGCTTTTAGAAAAATCAGGGCCAAGCAAATGCGGGCAGCAAGGGGTAGATACTTCATAGGTCGGACGATTTATATTCTTTGGGGACTAGATAAAGAAACAGGTACCACCACACCAAAATCACTAAGGCAGTGGGTGTGGTGAGCCACCAACGGTGTAACCATACCCAGCTAACTGTGGGCACGGCTATACCTGTTAAAACGATGGACCATGGCTGACACCACCAGGGTTTTAGCTGCCAGAGGGACTGAGAGTGTTCGGATGGTTCCATATGTATTGAGGAATCGTGAGTTGTGGAGTCGTGAATAGTGAATTCACTATTCACTAGCGTAGCGAACTCACCATTTACCAGCGCAGCAAACTGCCCCTCAATAAAAAAAAAAGCGGTTGAAACAGCTATGCTGCTTCGCCCGCTCCTTGTTAACCCACCCCAGGAGCTGCCTATTAAAAACAGACAACCCCGGTTCTGAAATTGCTAATATCAACAGACACCAGCAAAACCTAAGAAGTTCATCGACAAAATTCAAATGTTGTAACGATTACATTGAATTAATTGCCCTCACGTTTCCGACTAAACAGCTAAGCATTAATGTTGCAAAGCTGGTAGAAACGTGTTGAACTATCAACTTGAGTTAAGAATCCCATGAAAATATAACAAATAGGTGTAATTACTTATTTTCTTTAGAATTGGTCTTTAATGGTTGGCGTTGATACCGTTTGCTGATTAAAGATGATGGGCAAACGGAGGTGATCTCAAAATGAATTGGCAAAATTGCCCAATCAATAGGTGTAATTGCTCATGGTTTATTTTTTAAGGTGCGTTAAGCATGGCAGATCTGGCTCATGACTACGAAGTCAGTAACTTGGATTTTTATCGTAAGTATCATGGCCAGCAGCTTTACTATCGCTGGGAGGGCATGGTTTGGTGGCAGCTTTCGCCAGAGGCTCCGCTCGAGAAAATATTTGCGATCGCAGGTATGAACGCCACTAAGGTTTTCTTGTGCTCTGGTAAAAACGGGGAATATGGCCACCGCATTAACCGAGAGCTGGGCCTCTATTGCGATCTAGAAACCGGTGATGTCTTAACCCGGTGGCAGCCACCTAATCAACCTCCTGTACCTGTCGTGCCCATTGCCAACCGATTGGTGCAGGGCGACGTGTCCCCCAAAACCACCACAATTCCCGTGGGTGAGCCTTACGTTAAGAAAGTCCAAGAAATTCCCCTTACCTATCCCCATCCCCTGGCGGATGATCCCAAATATCGTGACCATTGCCCTGGCCAGTTTTTCAAAGGTATCGAATATTTCACCACCTATGCTGTGCGTCCTGGAGTAACATCTCCTACACCTCTATGGGCTCGCGACTGTCCCTGGCTCCCCTGGATGAAACTGGGGTACGAACATCCTGCTCGCTTGCGATTTGAAACCACTATTCAGCGGGTGGATAGTTTTGAAGACTTGAATCCAAAATTGATCGATGTGATTCGTCAGCGTGTACCCATCTATGAGCACACACCAGATGCCATCGATGAACCTAATGTGACCAGTACGACCTATTTCAAGAGGTACTTTAAGGCGTATCAGTCTGGGGAGGAGTTTCCGATTCAGGAGACAGTATAGGCAAGCCGTCAACCCTATCAATGGGGATATAACTTTTATGCTCACGACCGTGATTCACTACTCACCTTGCTCAGTCGGAGCCTTAAAATACTAAGGCTTGGTTTGGAATGGAGGATAGGGTGTGTCTGAATCGCGGGCAATTGAGCGTTCCGCCGATTGGTCGTGGCCATGGTGGCCACTGGTACCGTTATATCCCTATGGGCAGCGACGCACCTTACGAAGCGAGGTAATCGCTGACCAGATTTGGACCTTCGACCAGATGCAGGGCATTTTCTATGTTGTGGTGCCTATCCGCATGACGGTGATACGGCTGGCTTCAGGTGGGCTATTAGTCTACGCTCCGGTCGCTCCCACCCCTGAATGTATTCGTCTGGTGAATGAGCTGGTGGCTGCGCACGGCGAGGTGAAGTACATTCTTCTGCCAACGGTCACTGGGTTAGAGCACAAAGTATTTGTAGGGCCGTTTGCCCGTAAGTTTCCCTCGGCTCAGGTATATGCTCTGCGTTACCAGTGGAGCTTTCCGCTCAATTTGCCCCTCAGTTGGTTGGGGTTTCCCATAGGGCGTACCCATTGGCTGCCGGAGAATCCGGCTGATGCTCCCTTCGGCGATGAGTTTGAGTATCGAATATTAGGGCCAGTGAGTTTAGGTATTGGTCCTTTTGCCGAATTAGCCCTCTTGCATCGAGCGTCAAAAACTTTACTAGTCACTGATTCGGTGGTGTCAGTTCCGGTCGAGCCGCCGCCGATTGTGCAGTTGGATAGTTATCCATTACTGTTTCATGCCAAAGATAGTGCCGCTGATATGCCAGCGGATACCGTTGAGAATCGTCGTAAGGGGTGGCAGCGCATTGCTCTATTTGCGTTTTACTTTCGGCCCGATGCGCTAAAGGAGCCTCAATGGGGACATATTTGGCAAGCTGCGAAGACAGCGTCCGATCGATCCAGACAAGCCTATTTCGGTCTCTATCCATTTGATTGGGAGCCCAGCTGGCAGCAGTCATTTGAGCGTCTAAGCTGCAATGGTCGATTATTGGTGGCTCCAGTACTACAGTCGTTGATTTTTAATCGTGGTGCAAAGGCGGTACTGACCTGGGCTGATGCAGTGGCTGAGCTACCGTTTGAGTCGATCATTCCCTGTCATTTGGATGCGCCTATTCGAGCGAATGGTGATATGTTTCGTGATGCGTTTTTGTTTTTAGCGCCGGATAATACTTCAGGCCGAGGAGGAAATCTGCCGGAAGCGGACTTTAGTTTGCTCAATCGTATTAGTCGACAGCTGGAGAGCTTCAGGATTACGCCACCACCTGGAGCCTAAAAAAACGGTTTTTATCTCCTTAGTGTTTCTGCTGTTAGGGGATGCCCTCAAAAAACAGGGTCTTGGCTCTGGCGGAAAAGTAAGGTTGTATAAATCTGAAATGCGGTGTCCCAATCGCTGGGCTTGCGGCGATTGAGATCCAGATAAACCGGCATATAGGGTAACAGAGGCATCATTTCCAGGGCCCCCTGTCCAAAGTTAGTGAAGTCCTCCAGTACGGGGCAATTGATATGACGGTTCATGTGTTGCATCAGACCGTTCCAACGGATGCGGGTTGATGTGAGGTTGGTTTGATCCGGCACTAGGTTAACGCTGTTGCGGAATTCGTAGGTGCGATCGCACATACGCAAAATAATCTTCCGTCCATGCACGTGGAGATCCACCACCTGGGCATAGTCCTGTACCTGCTCTTTGCGCTGGGGTTTGCCCCATGCCCCCTTATCATTCACCTGCTCAAATACGGGTAGCTGAGCGCGCACGATCTGAGTCACCTCGGCCCACTCAAACTGGATTGAACCTAATTGTCCCGTAGGACTTTGACACACGATCATCGGCTGCGGTGCCAGAGCGCGAAAGTGTTTAACCTGAAATACCTGAACGGTTTTAAGGTCCTCGATAGTGGACCAGACGGTGGGTATGCCAACGGCGTTGAGGGCTTCACCGTAATACTTCATTTCTCCGATAGAGCCAGTACGCTGTAGCCTGAGTCCCCGCTTTGGTAGCTGTAGCCGCGCCATATAGGGATCAATCTTAAGGACTTCCGCCAGCCCCACTGCCGCCTGCTGTGCATCCTCCGGCGGCATGAGCACCAGTATCCCAGGATCGTCACTACCCAGAACGGCTTTAGCTTCATTCAGGGCGTCCTGACGACTGGCCTCCCTGGCCTGCTGTAACCGTTTGAGCCCTGCCCGAGCCTGCCCCATGAGTTTAGGATTATTCACCCGTTTGAGAAATGTCAGGTAGGTTTTTTCCGCCGCGTCCCACTGCAGTGTGCCTTCCTGCAAGCGACCAATGGAAAGCAGCATCAGCGGATCCTTCGGTGCAGCTTTACGCCACTGTTTGATTAGTTGAGTCGCGCGATGATAGTCCTGGGCGTCAAGGGCAGCGGTCACAAGTTGATGCATGGTTGGGTGAACGCAACGGTAAATGGCCAAAATCTTCCCCATTGTAATCATGGAACCCTGGACGGGTATACCCTGGTGGTTACTCTGAAGGGGAATGTTCGCAGTGATGCCACCAATGCCATGAAGTCCACGTCTAAAATAGGGCAAGACAAATTGGCTCTCCCTATGCGTACACCATCGTTTTTGACCCAGCTTTTCACTGCTAGCCTGATGGGTGTGGCTATTGGCCTGGGTCTGGGCTCGAGTAAACAAGCCTCGACGGAGAATGGCAGTGCGATCGCGTCAGTGGTACCTATGGAATTTTTGGTGCTAGCCGGTGGTGGAGCCCCCTATTACAACGAAATTGCCCTTGAAAAAAATGTGCGCTATTTTCAGCGCACCCTGAAATCTCTTGGGATTGATTTCAGCAGCACACAGCAGTACTTTGCCAATGGCAATAGCGGTGAGGCGACCGTACGCTACATCAACCTTGTCGGCCAAGAGCAATTTAAACCCCCAGAAATTGAGAATCTTGATGGGCCAGCCACGATGGAGAATGCTCAAAAATGGTTTGAGACATTAGCAGATAAACCGGCCCCTTGTCCTTCATTTCTCTATTTCACCGGTCATGGCGCTTACAACGATGAGAATCCCGACAACAATGCCATGATTCTCTGGGAAGAGAAACTTGTGTCAGTGCAACAACTGGCTGGCTGGTTGGATCAGCTGCCACCCGATCAGCCCTTTGTGACCATGATGGCCCAGTGTTTTTCAGGGTCCTTTGCGAATCTTATTTATGAACAGGGGAGTCCCGACAATCCTGTTGCTTTGCAGACTCGCTGTGGCTTCTTTGCGACGGTTGCTGAACGTCCGTCGGTGGGCTGTACGCCTGCTGTGAATGAAGCTGACTACCGTGACTATAGTTCTAGCTTCTTTGCTGGTCTTAGTGGGGTTGATCGCACAGGTAAACCGGTTGCGTCAGCTGATTATGACACAGATGGTAAGGTTTCTTACGCTGAGGCCCATGCCTTTGCCAAAGTTGACGAAGAGACCACCGACTGGCCGGTGTCTACGGTTGAAGTATGGCTGCAGAAGCAGGCTAGTGAGGACGATCTCACTGAGATTTTTGCCCAGCCCATAAGTAATTGGCTGGCTCAGGCATCTCCTCAACGGCAATATGTCATCCGCGAGCTGAGTGAAAAGCTCAACCTTGATTTAGAACAGTCCTATACAGACCAAATGCCTCCCCTAAATTTTGAATCGGTGACAGGAGCGTACTGGATTCGTCTGGGGATGGAGCTGACTAACATTGCTATGATTCAGCAGATTCGCCAAACCGGCAATGCTGAAACAAAAGCTATTTTGGATAAACTCACCAACTGTGAGAATGGCAGTTTTCCTGAAACGGATGTGACTAATATCAGCTCATAAACTTTAGCCACCATGAGCACTGATAAGGAATGTAGGTAGAAGTACCCCCAAAGGGTTCCAGCTACCCTAGTTTTTGCTAGTTTCAATCAATAAAGTAGCTAAAAATGAGATCGCTTATCAATCGCGGTCTAGTATCCAACGGGTTCCTGATTGTAGCATATTCCGTAATATTGACCAGTCCATAAGTCCAGCAATTCTACTGTCTAACGATACTCCCGAAACGATGCGTCCGCTCTTATTTTGTACTTGTTCTTTGTGTATCGCTCTTTTTCAGGGGGCTGGAGTTCTTTCTGGGACTAGTCTATGTGTAGAAAATTTGCCCGCTTTTTAATTCCTATAATTTTGACGAGTACCGCTTTAGTGAGCTGTCGCCAAACTGAAGTTGTTCCAGACTTCTTAATAGAGATAGAAGAGACGATAGAGGCTCCTCCGCTACCTGAAACAGTTCCTTTACCAGACTCGTTTCAGCCAACAGTGCAAGGGCAAACAGCATCACAAACTTCTGTAGAGTTACCTCCAGAGCCGCCTGCTCCAGAGCCGTCTGCAATAGAGTTACCTCCAGGGCCGTCTGCGATAGAGTTACCTCCAGAGTCGCCTGAAGCGGCGATTATAGAGTCATCTCCAGAGCCGCCTGTAATGCCGTTGGGATCGCCCCCTGAGAGTCCGCCCTCATCCATACCCCCAGAGCCAGTGGAACCTCCAGAGTTGCCACCACCAGCGCCCATAATACTCCCTCCAGAACTCCCACCCCCACCCGAAGAGTCCAATTCAGGTCAACCAACACTCGCCCCACTACCAGCGCCCTTGCCTGGTGAGGTGCAGTTACCTCCAGAGTTACCATCATCAGAGCCGACACCTGATGAGCTAATGTCTGGGGTGCCGGTCGTTGAGGAGCAGCATCCAGAGATAATCCTAGAGCTGCTACCGCCTACAGAGCCGAATCCGAGTGGAAGTCTATAGACATACGACCTTACTAATCAAGTGATATGCATTAACAGGTGTAGTGCATGTATGACTAAGGTCGAATGATTTGAGTTGGATATAAATCAGTTTACTGAGGAAGAAAGAATGGAAGTTACTGTAATTGCAACAATGATTATTCAGGTCCTATCACCCTACTTTGTCAAAGCAGGTGAAGAAGTGGCTAGCGCGGTAGGGCAGACAGCTTGGCATAAGGTAACTGAGCTTTACCAGCTAATAAAATCTCGTTTTGGAAAGGAAGAGAGTGACTATCCATCCCAGACTTTAGATCAGTTTGAATCCAATCCTGAGAAGCGAAGAGCAGCAATGCAAGAAATCCTGGAAGAAATATTAGAAAAAGATCAAGAATTTGCCAATGCTATTTCGAATCTCTTAGACGATGATGAGGGGGCGTCTCAGAGTCGACCAGTTTTTAACACAACAATTTCTGGCAGCACTGTTGGAGAAGTTCTTAACATTGATCGCCTTGAAGGTGGCCTGACTATTAATAAGCAGAATTGAGTGTGACGAAATTTAATGCCAGATATCAATAGAGCACAAGTCAAAGAGCTATTGCATCATTATCTGAGCCAATGTCCTGCTGGAATCAAGCTGTTAAAGAGCTTTGAGGCCAATCCAGAGGTGGGCGGCCCTGCGTTGGCTGATTATTTGCATACACAGCTGCTCCAGGATGAGGATGTAGCTAATCAACTGATACTTGCCTTGGGGGAAGAGGATGGTCAATTTAATACGATTGTCACAAAAAGCCAGGTTGATCAAATTATTAATGTTGCTCAGCCAGGTGTTCTCAATCTAGAGATTAATAAACAAGTTTCCCCCTTTCGAAATGTTAGACAACTCATTATTTTTCTTCTTTCTATTGTTTTCTGTGGTTTGACAGCCGCGTTTACAATGTGGGTGTTGTCACAGCCAAGACGAATGGATGGTGACTTCAATATTGCAGTAGCTGAGTTTCTAGAAGTACCAGAAGGAAATGAGTCACAATTAACTTCGTTGGCCAGCCAATTTCTATTCAGTTCATTAGATACTGAATATCAGTTAGTTGATTTTGGGATTTCTATCGAGGTTCTCCACAATAAGATTGGCAGTGTGTCAGACGCAGCTGCAGCTGCAAGAATAGCCCAAAAAATTAATGCAGATATTGTTATTTATGGAGATATTACGCTCATTGATGGCATCGCAACGATGCTCCCAAGATTCTATATCCATGAGGATTTTAGATCTGATCTAGGTGAAATGACGGGACAACATCAACTTGCCCTGCCCATTGAATTTCAGGCTACTAGCATTGGTCACTTTAATAGTGACGTTAATCAGACTGTGCGCCAAAGGTTATCTATTTTGCTGGAGTTTACTAAAGCGTTGGTTTTTCTTGAGGCTGAAGAATTCAAGGATGCTTTTAAGAGTATTAACCGAGCTATTCAATCAGCAAATAAATATGGTGATTTTGCAGGTAAGGAAGTACTTTATCTATTTGCTTCACGCATTACTCTTGACATGGAAAACTCTGAAATTGCTCAAGAGTATATTGATAAAGCGTTAGAACTAAATGAATCCTATGCTCGTGCATACATAGGTCAAGCCAATGTATTTTATTCGAAATACGATTTTACAAAAGCACTTCATTTTTTTGAACATGCTGATCAACTCGCAGATCAACCGTATGGCGCCCATATCAACGAAAAAGTAAAGGTTGGTAAAGGCAATATTTATGTCTACATGTATCAAATATCGAAGAATCCAGAAAAGGAGCAGTTTGCAAAATCGGCCTTGTCTGCACATCATTCAGTGATTCAGGCTTACCACCAAACCTCTAATGCCAATCTCAGAGAGCTAGCGGCCCTATCGTATTATGGTTCTGCCATAGTGTTACAAGGGCAAACCAGAATAGATAAGGCTATTAAGTATTACGAAAAAGTTTTATCCGTGTCTACTAAACCTAGCCTGATAGAGAAGGCTGAAACTCGACTGGCGCAGATAGGACAGTAGCTTGAGCAGCTTTATGAGGTTTCGAGACTTGTAAGGGAGATTTTTCTCTCTCTGTTTTATCCAATTTTCAAAGTTCCACCGTACTCGACTGGAATCTGACTCTCATGGGAGAGTCCTTTGATATCGCTGTAGAGCTTAAGGTACTCAATGGCAGACTTTTCCCAGCTAAAGTTTTCAGCCATCGCCCGCTGTTGCAATTGTTTCCAGAAAGGTTTGTACTGGAAGCCTTCCCAAGCCCTCACCATACAGGTGAATAAATCTAGGGGCTCATAGCGGTCAAAGCAGTAGCCAGTGCCAGTACCATTCACTGGGTCATGATGGCTGACGGTATCCACCAGTCCTCCAGTGCGACGCACAATCGGTATACAGCCGTATCGCATGGCGATCATCTGACTGATGCCACAGGGTTCAAACCGAGAAGGCATTAAAAAGGCATCGGACCCTGCGTAGATTTTGTTGGCTAGCTGGTTGCTATACATCAAGTACACTGAAATTCGACCCGGAAAGCGGTTAGATAGCTCCCACAGTTGAGTTTCGTAGTAGCGATTGCCAGACCCTAACAAGACTAGTTGAGCATCGGTGTAGGCCAAAAACCGATCCATGGTTTGCAAAATCAGGTCGATGCCCTTTTGTTCCACCAGACGACTAACGAGACCAATCAGAAAACGACCGTCGTCGACTTCTAAACCCATTTCTTCCTGCAGTGCCTGTTTATTGATGGCGCGTTTGTCTAGGTTTGCGGCTGTATAGGTTTGCTCAATGTGCTCGTCAGTTTCAGGATTAAAGGTATCTAGGTCAATGCCGTTGACAATGCCGCTCAGTTTCTCACTAATGTAAGACAGCAGACCTTCTAGTTTTTCACCATATTCTTTGGTTTGGATTTGCTTGGCATAGGTAGGCGAGACGGCATTTACGCGGTCAGCATATAGCAATGCTGCAGCCATCGTGCTATCCCCCTGCATATACCAGGGACACCAGGTAATCTTGTCGAGCTTCCAGCGCCAAGGTCCTTGATAGGCCAGGTTGTGAATGGTAAAGACTGTGGAGATCTCTGGGGATTGGTGCATCCACACTGGCAGCATGCCCGTATGCCAGTCGTGGCAGTGAAGAATGTCCGGTTTCCAATGGTTCCAGCAAAATTCGGCAGCACCGTTGGCGAAAAAGGTAAAACGCCAGTCCTCATCTTCGGTGCCGTAAATGTCGTTACCATCAAAGGAGGGATGACCAAATAGGTAGAGAGGGACATCTGACTTTGGCAGGGTGGTTTCGTACACTGCAAAGGCATTGAACATGGCATAGCCCCACCAGATGGGCTCTTCGGGAATATCTATTTTTGGGCCCATAAAGCCGTAGTAGGGCATTAAGACTCGGACATCGTGCCCCATGGCTCGCAATGTCTTAGGTAACGTGCCAACCACGTCTCCCATGCCGCCTACTTTGGCTAGGGGTGCGGCCTCTGCAGCCACAAATAAAATTCGCATCCCGTTTCTGTTACCCTTCTGAAAAAGCCTCATAGCATCTGTCAGGTTAGTCAGGACAATGGATATCCCTGAAAGCCTTGAGTTACGACGCTAACCTGACGCGCAAATGGCCTAATGCATCAGGACATTTGCTATACGCACGGGATCAAGTCTAGAGGTGGATTGCCTCCGTGCATAGTGCTTAAGCCTACGGTTAGGGTAGGAAAAACAATTTTGTAGGGGCATTGCGTGCGATCCCCTTAGAAAATTAACGGCTTTCAGCTGCGATCGCATCCAAAATAGCTTGGGCTCCTGCGTCTTTAGCACGCTTTGCGAGAGTGGTACCCATCTCATCGGCGGTATCCACGGGACCCGAGATGCTGTCCTTGACCAATGTTTGACCATCCAGACTGGCCACAATGCCGATCAGTGTGAGGGTATCGCCTTCAATGACAGTATTCACACCGATGGGGACCTGACAGCCGCCTTCTAATTCCCGTAAAAAAGCTCGCTCTGCATAACATCGCTGAGCCGTAGGCAAATGTTCCAGAGTTTTAATGACGGCCAGAATATCCTCATCACCACTGCGGCATTCAATACCTAAGGCACCTTGACCAACTGCATGCAGAGAAACATTAGCAGGGACAACCTGCTGGATCCTATCCGCCATATCTAAACGTTTGAGACCCGCTACCGCCAGGATAATGGCGTCGTACTGGCCGTCGTCTAGTTTGCGCAGACGCGTGTTGAGGTTACCGCGAATGTCTTTGAACTGAAAAGAAGGATAGTGATGACGTAGCTGAGCCAGACGCCGCAATGACGATGTACCAATCACAGCCCCTTCCGGGAGCTGGTCCAAAGTTTTGCCAGCATGCTTTTCATGAACCACAACGGCATCGGCCGGGTCCTCACGTTCGGTGACACAGCCCAGCATTAGGCCCTCAGGTAAACGTGTGGGCAAATCCTTGAGGGAGTGGACGGCAAAATCGACAGTGCCATTGAGCATGTCGTCCTCTAGCTCTTGGGTAAAGAGGCCCTTATCACCAATTTTTGAAAGGGAGACATCTAAAATCTTGTCCCCTTGGGTTTCCATTGTCTTAACTTCAAAGTTAATCTCAGGAAAGCGTTTTTGTAGCTCACCCTGCACCCAGTGGGTTTGCACTAGGGCAAGCTGACTTTTGCGAGAACCAATCCGGATGGTGCGGGTTGCTACATTTGGGGACATAGTTAACTAGTTTGTTATGGTTAGACAGCCAGAGTTGGCTGACACAGAATTACACAAGACTTTAAGATTACAGCACTGGCGACCGCTCACGGTCGCAAAGCAGCGCGAGTACTAAGTTCTGTAAATGAGTGTTTATTTTGGTTTACAAAAGCGAATGGGGCTGCGATTTTTGAGGCAGGTCTGGGTTGGCGGTGTAACTGGTCTCATGCTGCTGTCACTACCGGTTTACGGTCAGCGCCTGGACCCAGTGCTGCTAGATGTATTTTTAAGTAATCCGTTGGAAGCGGAGCCACGGGATCCGCTATTGCCGACAACAGTTGTAGACCGACCGCTCAGCCCGCTTGAGCTGTATGCCCTAGAGCTAGAGCTATTTCGGCTGGATGAAGAGGCCAGAGCTTTGCTATTGACTGGACAGCCTGATGAGGCCTTTGCCCTGTGGATGCGGGAGGTGCAACTGCGTCGCGTATTTGGTGTCGAGGCGGAACTAGAGGCGCTAGGCCGTATTGGTCAGCAGGCTTGGAATGCCCAGCGTTCCCAAGAGGTGCGGCTGATGTCCGTCAGGTTGAATCGCATTTGGACAGCCGAAAAGGAAACTGCTTCTCTGGATCGAGTGGAAACCATTGCGTCCATTGCTCAAACTCTGAGGATGCGGGATACCTCCACGGAAATATATCAGCAGCTGATTGCGATGACGGCGACTGATGCTGTGGCTCAGCAGGGATGGCATGTGGTGCTGGCAGGGCACTATTTGCAATGGTTTGATTTTGAGAATGCGGCCCAGCTTTACACTCAGCTAGCAGCGGCGGCTAAGGTCCAAGGTAATACCCTGGAGCGTACCCAGTATCTCAAGGACCTGATTTATAGCTATCAAGAAGCTAAGGAATACGCCCAGGCCTTGCCTGTGCAAGGTGAGCTGTTGAGACTTTATCGAACTACAGGTCAAAACGATCGAGAGCCCCCTTTAGAGATTGACATAGCGCGTAATTTTCGAGCCATTGGTGTCTATTCTCAGGCGGTTGAATATTACAATCTGGCATATGTTACAGCTCAGAGTCTCCAGCTTTATGGACATGTGAGCACGGTACTTAAGGATTTGGGCGATTTGTATGCTGAGCAGGGACTGACTAATGAAGCCCTGACAATGTATAACCTTTTGGTGCGGGCGGAGCAGCAGGCTTATAATCAGCACGGCATTTTGGAAGCCTATGACCGCCTGGGGCAGCTCTACCTCAGCATTGACGATACTGATAATGCCCTAGTCGCCTTTCGCGCCGGAGTCGCCTTTGCAGAATCTCTGCAATATCGTGAATCCTATTTTCGTGGCGAGGTGGCTAAACTCAGTCTGGCTGAGTCATCAGATGAACAGGCAGCGGAGCCGTCCTCGGATGAACCTAGCGTTCGTGATACGTTGCAAGAGGGTCTCAGGGATAACCCACCCTTTGATGTTGCTCCCGTTGAAATTGATCCTTCTGAACCCTCTGATCGGGAGGGTCTTGAAGCAGCCCCTGCAGAAATAGATACGCTTCAGCCGGAGGTGGAAATTATTACCGATGAAACGATTGAGGTTACTCCAGAAGATGGGAATGGTACTCTTCCCGAGTAGCGTCTTTCTAAATCAGCAATTTTAAGCCGAGTACCCCCATTAGCACCAAAACTATTTGGCGGAAAACACTGGCGTTGATGTAGCTGGAAAGCCAGATGCCCAGCCCCAGTCCAACTACGAAAAATGGCGATGCGTAGCCGATTTGGGTGAGGAGGTCTGCGTCGAAGTCGCCAAGCCAGAGATGAGTTGCGATCGCAACCAGTGACAGAACACAAAATACGCCAGGGAGGTTGCCCTTAAACTGTTGCGGGCTCCACTGTTTACAGTTGGCATAAATCACGATGGGCGGACCACTAATGTTGAATGCCCCTGTCAGAACCCCTGATGCTGCTCCAAACGCATAGGCCCAAGGACGCCCATCCAGCTCGGGTAATGACAGCTGTAGCCAGGAGTAGACTACATAGACCAAAACCAACATACCCAGCATCTGTAGGGCAAGGTGTTCCGGCACATACTTTAAGCCCACTACACCGATAGGAATAGTCATTAGGGCAGCGGCGACCAGGTGCACTATCCGTGACCATTCAAAACTATCGCGGTGGTACCACCAGAGCACAACGTTGCCAATCAGGCCCACAGCAATGACTAGAGTCACCGCTGGCTGTAGCTCCATAAACAAGGGCAGCAGGGAGACCGCCACCAGGGCGAACCCAAATCCGGTTAAGCTTTGCACCAAGGACGCCAAACCCACAATTAACCCAATCCCGAGACTGTCAGCCATGCTGGTGTCAAGGATATCCATAGGCTCCTGCCACAACTACGTACTCTTGTAATTTTACCCATTATGAAGAAAAGTGTCTCAATGTAACGTTGCTTTGCAGGTGATTTCATGACAAAGAGAGTTGACTGGAGCGATTCTGATCTCAGATAGTTGGATATACAACTAGTAAGCGGCCTGATTATGACGCCATCCTATGGCACCCCCAAAGAAATTGCGCGTCAGATGACCAATGATTGTATTGCGCGTCGGTTGAGGCAAATCAACCGTATGGTCACGCGTCTTTACGACGACGCTTTGCGCCCCTTGGGATTCACTATTAATCAGTTAAATATTTTGGCGACTATTGTTAACCGTGGTCCCATTCCTCCTGGGCAGCTGGGTCAGATGCTAGGCATGGAAAAATCGACGGTCAGTCGCACTATAGACCGCATGTGTAAACGAGGGTGGATTGATATTGCGCCGGGCAAAGATAGACGCAGTCAGTCGTTGAGGGCAACACCCCAGGGTCGACAGCTATTGGTCATAGCAGCCCCCGTGTGGCATGAGCTACAGGCTAGTGTTCTAGATTCCACCGCTGAGCAGGCAGGACTGTTAGCCGCGTTTGGTATTGGTTCCCAAGCGAGGGATGATGTGGATGAGCCGGATGATGATGATTTTTACAGTGATGAATTGGCTGCTGATTTTTATTCCTAGATATAGCGGTCATAGCTTGTTATGTGTGAGATAACATCTACGTATCAGAGCCATCAGTCGTCAATGCTAAGGCTTTTTGCTGCATTGTCTTAAAAATGTTGTAGAAACCGTTGGCCCTTGATGGTGTGAGGCTGACGTCTAGCTGGGTTTCTTTGATAAAGGTGGGATCTAGCTGCACAATATCCTTAGGGGGAAGTCCTTTCAGACCTTCTATCAGCAGGGCTACCAAGCCTTTGGTGATCTGTGCGTCCGAGTCCCCTTGGAAATGCACACTGCCCTCATCGTCTGCACTGGCAATAATATAAACCTGAGATACGCAGCCTTTGACCTTATTCTCTGGTGTCTTTTCAGCTTCAGGAAATCCTTCTAACCGTTTGGCATACCACAACAGCTGTTCGTAGCGACGTCGGGGATCTTGAATCCGTTGGAAGCGTTTAACTATTTTATCTAAACCAGGTGGGCGAGCGGAATTAACGGACATCTGCAAGTGCAATTCTTAAGCATTGGAATATTTCTAGTTTAAACCGCTCAAGTCTCTAGCAAGGAATCCATTGAATAGGCGGTGGGCTAATCGCCATTCAAGTCCTTGCTCACCATAAATCGATTCGCCACAGTTTCGGGCTGCAGTGCCGATAAGATAACGTGATCTGAGTCGGTCACAATCACAGCACGGGTACGCCTGCCGTAGGTGGCATCAACCAGCTGCCCTGTGTCACGGGCATCGCCAATCAGACGTTTGATCGGTGCTGATTCGGGGCTCACAATCGCGACTACCCGATTGGCAGAGACGATATTGCCGAATCCGATATTGATAAGCTTAATGTCCATAGTTCGATAGCAAAAATCTGGAGCATAAGTCCGCAAAAGTAGCAACCGCTACCGTGCGTAATAATGTGCCTTTTAAGTGCGCAGATGACTGAATCCTAGTACCGAAATGTTAACGAAAAAAATAGGACATAAACATGAGAAACATAAGAAAAAACCAGGATTAACGATTGAGAATGACGACTTTTGTCAAGTTTGACTAATAGTCAGAATTCCCATTTTCAAAGGGAACTCCCTATAAAAGAGCTAAATTGTTTATAAAACAGCAAATTTGCTGGTAACAGGAGAGAAAAAGTGCAACCGGTTGATATAACAACCCTTAGAGCCGTGTGCAGTGAGCTAGCTAACCAATGGTTGCCCGCCCGCTGTGAGCAGGTAATTCAACGAGATCGTAACACGATTTGTTTGGGGTTACGTACATTTGATCGGCGGGGGTGGTTGACGATTTCCTGGCATCCTCAAGCGGCGCGCCTTCACATCGGCGCAGCTCCCCCTAAGCGCCCCGATACATTTACCTTTAGTCAGCAGCTCAAACATCAATTCAGCGGTCTGGCTCTTACCCGGATCGACTTGCTAGCTTCCTGGGAACGAGCAGTAGATCTACAGTTTGCTCGACGTCCCGATGAGGCGGCTGAATGGCACTTATACGTAGAGATTATGGGAAAGTACAGCAACGTACTGCTAACCAATGCCCGTCAGGAGATTGTCACAGCGGCTCACCAGGTGAATGAGCAACAGTCCAGTGTGCGTACCATTCGCACAGGAGGTCAATATCGGCCTCCCCCGACCATCGTCGGTACCCTACCTCGTCTAGATGAGCCCTTTGCTGACTGGCAAGAGCGGGTTAGTCTGGTGCCCGGTAAACTTAGCAAAATGATGGTGAAGAGCTATAGCGGTTTGAGTACAGCTCTGGCTAAACAGCTCAGCTGGGCAGCAAGATTAGAGCCCAGTCAAACGACTGATAGTCTGACATCAGAGGATTGGCAACACTTATATGACCAGTGGCAACGCTGGCTCCAGTGTTTAGAGGCTAACGACTTTCAACCGGCCTTTATGGAGCAGGGGTATACGGTGCTGGGCTGGACGACGACAACAACTCCGGCAGGCTCGGTTCAGCAGCTGTTGGATGCTTACTACACGACCCAGCTTAATCAGCAGGCATTTTCCCAGTTACATCATCAGCTCAGCCAAAAAACAAAGACTCTGACGGGGAAGCTGCGTCAGAAGGCTGCTAATTTTCATCGGCGTCTAGATGATTCTGATCAAGCTGATGGCTATCGCGTTAAAGCTGATTTGTTGATGGCCTATCTGCATAAATGGGAACCTGGCATGTCAGTGATTCAATTGCAGGATTTTGAATCGGGAGCACCGGTGACGTTAGCATTGAACCCTGAAAAAAATGCAGTGCAAAATGCCCAAGGCTTTTACAAACGGCATCAAAAATTAAAACGAACTCGGGATGCCGTGATGCCTCTGCTTAAGGAGGTGGAAACTGAGCTGCATTACCTTTATCAAGTGGAAGCTGCGTTGCTCCAAACTGCCAAGTACACCGATGCTGATGACCTTATTGCCTTAGAAGAAATTCGAGATGAGTTAGTACAGCAAGACTATTTAGACGATCCCTATCAGCGTCAGAAGCGAGCTAATGAGCTGCCAAACTTTCATAAAGTTTGCACCCCCGGTGGTACAGAGATCTGGATAGGTCGCAATAACAATCAAAATGAAGTCCTATCCTTTAAGGTCGCTAACGATTACGATCTGTGGTTCCACACTCAAGAAATTCCGGGGAGTCATGTCCTGCTACGTCTAGAGCCAGGGGCCCAGGCTAGTGATGCCGATTTGTCCTGTGCTGCTAATCTGGCGGCTTGGTTTAGTCGGGCGCGGCAGTCAGAACAAGTGCCTGTGGTCTATACCCAACCCAAACATGTTTATAAGCCGAAGGGAGCTCGTCCTGGCATGGTGATTTATAAACATGAACAGGTGCTGTGGGGACAGCCTCAAAAAGCGAAAGCCTATTTGGAAGGCGGTGGGTCAAACCCTACAAATCCCAACAAGAAACCCTAATGTCTTCCACCGTTTTTCAATGCTGACTGTACCTCCCCGCCAACGCCTCCATCCCTTGAGTGTGGCTCCGATGATGGACCGCACCGATCGGCATTTTCGCTATTTTATGCGGCAGATTACGCGAAAAACTCTGCTTTATACGGAAATGATTACGGCCCAGGCGATCCTCCATGGTGATCGCAAAAAGCTCCTAGGCTTTGATCTAGCTGAAAAACCCCTCTCCCTGCAGATTGGGGGGGATAATCCTCAGTTACTTGCTAAGTGCGCAACTATTGCCGAAGAGATGGGCTACGACGAAGTCAATCTCAATGTGGGCTGTCCCAGCAATCGTGTGCAAAGTGGTAATTTTGGTGCTTGTCTGATGGCACAGCCAGAGCTGGTGGCTGACTGTGTGGCGGCGATGCAGACAGTGGTGAAAATTCCGGTGACGGTGAAGCATCGGATTGGGATTGATGAGTGCGATCGCTATGAAGACATGGTGAAATTTATCACCACCGTGGCAACTACGGGCTGCCAGCGCTTTACGGTGCATGCCCGTAAAGCATGGCTCCAGGGTCTAAGCCCCAAGGACAATCGCACTATCCCGCCCTTGCGCTACGAGGATATCTATCGCCTTAAACGTGAGCACCCCCAGCTATGGATTGAAATCAATGGCGGCATTAAAACCCTTGAGCAAGCCAGTGCCCACCTCCCGCAGGTGGACGCAGTCATGATCGGTCGCGCCGCCTATGACACTCCTTATATGTTTGCCTGGGCGGATCGGGATATTTACGCTGCGGATATGCCCTTCACCCGTCACCAGGTAGTCGAGGCCATGCTGCCCTATATCGCTCGATGGACCGAGCAGGGGACCAAGCTGCATTCCATTACCCGACATATGCTGCAGTTATTTCACGGTCAGCCTGGAAGCCGTGCGTGGAAGCGCCACTTGACTGATAACAGCTGTCGTCCTGATGCTGGCGTCGATACTGTAAAAGCAGCATTAGCTCAGGTCCCAGCCTCTGCTTGCGATGTCTACACAACCGCACCGTTGTCAATGTGAATCGCCATGACATTGTGAAAAACAAATACCCTGGCGGCAAATATTTCCGCTCTTAATAAAACTTAAGAAAATATTACAATCTGATACAAAATGGGATGAATCACTTAGTTCACCCCTGAGATGTCAAGAGTAAAGATTACGGTCTATGGCCAGGTACAAGGTGTGGGCTTTCGATATCACACACGCCAAAAAGCACAGGAACTCAACTTAACGGGCTACGTCACCAATAAGCCCGACCATACGGTAGAGATTGTGGCTGATGGTGCCGATGAACCACTCAAGCTTTTCATTGCATGGGTGCGGGTGGGCCCCGAACGGGCAAATGTGACCCAGATTCAGGTGGAAGACTGTCTGCCCATTAACCGCTTTGATGAATTTGTAATTGAATACTGACTTTGGAAAGGCCATTCGCCAGGAACTGTCATAGCAAGTGGAGTATGAATGAAACTGCCACAAATACAAATGTCCCAAACCAAAACAGGACGGCAAAGGTTTTGAGTGCTGAGAACTTGAATTTTCGTTGCGGGGGTTTGGGCCATGAATATGACAAATGAGTATCTGTCTGAAAATCCTTCAGCAGGGTAAAACCCAAGTTGTTTAAGGGAGTACTAGCAGGTTTGAGGACGCCACGAATCTGAGAGAATTGCCAGCCATGGTGACTGAGGACTGCAGCAGCGTCTTCCACACCTCGATTCATCACCTTGATGGTAAGAGTTCTGTTGAACTTAACTCTGCTGGTATCAACATTGATGTGATGAATATCAGTAGACCGTCTAAGGATGGGGGGAGGTCCAAATTGACGCTGTAACTGCTCTAGTTTAGTCGCTTGTTGCTGAATGGTCTGAAAACTGTCCGGTTGGATCTGGCCACTTTGCAGAACACCATTGATCTCAGCTAGCATCCATCCAGCTCTACATAATGCATGGGCAGCTCTTACATTCAAGTCCTGCCTAGATAAGCCAGAGGGGTAAAAATCTTCCATGGAACTCAATGCAACCGACGATAACTGTACCCACATCCAGGACTGTCATTCTTCGCAACCTAGAGGCTGAATTTTGGACGCGGTTTAGCAAATGTAATGTTTTGATTATGGGGACATTGACGTTTCACTGCAGGTGATTTAGAGCAAGCCTCTACTTCATAGCAAGTGAATTTTTATGCCACAGTCCGGTAGCCCTATGGCATAAAAGTATCAGTCATTTTTCGGGCATCGATTGGACCTTAAGGATTAATCCATAGTGTTGGAATATTCTCGCAATAGAAATCGCTGATCAAACCATCTTCCCTACCGTATTCGGTTGATGGCTAGGCGCTCATGCTGTTGAAGTGAAGGTAAATTTAAGTAAGCAATTTGTAGGTTGCTGCTTGAATCTATATCACCATTGTCACGAGAATGCTGATTTATATGATTAAGGGAAGATTATGTCGGGACCAGGGTTTGCGTTAGCGGTTGGCCTAGCAGTAATTCATGCATTTATCTCTAAACTAAAGATTTTTTCCTTTATCCCCGAATTTCGCTGGATGTCATTTGCTGGTGGAGTATCCATTGGTTATGTCTTTCTGGAAGTGTTTCCAGAGTTAAGCCACGCTCAAGAAGCAATAGAGCATTCTGAAATTCCATTTGTTGCTTATGTGGAAAATCATGTCTACCTACTGTCGTTGCTAGGTTTGTTAGTATTCTATGGTTTAGATATCTTAGCGCTCAAATCTCGTCAGTATAACAAGCTTAGAAACAATCAAGATAGTACCCATCATGCGGTTTTCTGGATACATATTGCTGCGTTTGCAGTGCTGAATATGATTGTAGGTTATTTACTGCAGGAGTTAACCAGTCACACGATGCTGCGATGTCTTTTGTTCTTTGCGGCTATTGCTCTGCACTTTTTTATTATTGATCACAATTTGCGGGAGCATCATCAAGCTCCCTATGACAAGTATGGTCGTTGGATATTAACAGCTGCGATCATGGTGGGTGCGATCGCAGGTCGCTCCCTTCACCTTAGTGAAGCTGGAATCCTTGCAGTTTGGTCTTTTTTAGCAGGTAGCATTATTCTCAACATCCTTAAGCGAGAATTGCCCGACGAGAAACAAAGTTGTTTCTTTTCCTTTACAACAGGTACAGCCCTTTACACAACTTTATTGTTGCTTGTTTAGGGGTTTCTCATAAACTTTTGCCATGATTCCTAGTTGTTGAACCTATTTAAACTATGACAGAACAACTTTCCAAAATTACTCAACATCAATGTGAAAATGCGCCTGCTAAATATGATGATCTCAAAGCGCTTTTTCTAAACTGCACGCTTAACCGGACACCGTTACTTTCACATACCCGAGGTGTGATTAACATTGCTAAGGAGATTTTTGAAGCTAATGGTGTGCAGTCCACAGTAATTCGCCCTGTGGACTATGAGATCCCTGCTGGCTTAGGGTTAGATATGTCTGAAACCCCTGAATGGGAAAGAGATGACTGGCCCCAGCTACAAAAACAGATTGATGAAACCGACATTTTAGTGCTTTGCACATCGGTGTGGCTAGGGGAGAAAAGTTCTGTTTGTAACCGGGTATTAGAGCGGATGTATGGCTATACTCACTTGCTCAATGAGAAAGGGCAGTACCGTGACTATGGCAAGGTGGGAGCTACTTTGATCACTGGGAATGAGGATGGTGTAAAACATTGTGCGATGAATATTCTATTCTCGCTCTCCCACATTGGCTATACGATCCCTCCCCAGGCAGATGCTGGATGGCTTGGGGAAGTGGGACCTGGCCCATCGTATTTAGATCCAGGCTCAGGCGGTCCTAACAATGATTTTACAAATCGGAACACTACGTTTTTGGCATGGAACTGTATGCATTTAGCCCGAATGCTAAAAGATAGTGGAGGTATCCCAGGTCATGGCAATCAGCCCAATGTTTGGGATGCAGGATGTAAGAGCGACTTTAAGAATCCTGAACATAAAGTGTGATCAGCTCCGTTAGCTGTTCAGGCTATCTTTAGTAACGTCGTTGAGGTTCCCTGTATATTTTTTCAGGGAACCTTTCGGATATTTGGGTTCCCTGGTGTTGAAGGGATGCTAACTGGGCTAATTTTACCGGTATTGCGTTCATTACTCACTGTTTGGTCCAATCAGGCGGAGGCCACTCAGCTGCTGGCAGTGCCATAGATCGCATAGTCAGGTGAGATCAAACACTCTTGAGATAGACAAAGATCACAAATACTCAACCGAAATCGATTTAATTGGTTTTGTTTCCTAATTTAGAGTAAACGCAAAGTGCTCTTCACCACACTATTTAGGATGGTCTACCATGCAACTCAAGTATCGCGGTATCAGCTATCAAATCTCTGACGTTTCTGTTAATGTTGAGCCCACATTGCAGCCTGAAACATATCGCGGTGTTCGTTTTTAAGCAAAGCAAAGCCACGCACGGTCACCTCAGATAGGCGTTAAACTCACCTATCGTGGCGTTAGCTACAACGCGTAAGAAAAACCAGCGTTCTATACAGCACAATGAATAGCTCCTGGCATTTACACCAGGAGCTTTTTTGACTATTATTTTCCGCAGCACATGTACTGAGTTTAGTACTGTTTCAGAGTCTTCTACACGAGAAGGATACTCTTGGGCACAAACTGATTAAGCCTCCCCTTGATATGCACTAAGGCGAATGCTGAGATCGTTAAATTCCATTAATGCCGAGGAGGCACTTATACTACTTTTTTTTGCGAATAATGATGATGTCACCATCCTGCTCATCAGGCCCCTTAGGGCCTTTACTGGTTTGCGCTTGACTTGCACCAGCGCTTTGAGACATCAACAGTAGCAAGATGAAAGGCATTGCAATAAAGAAGACGGGGGACATAGCGTTATCTCCTGAAGACTATTGGCAGATATGCAACATAAACTTGCAGCTCAAGTATGCCTTGAGCTAGAACAAATCACTTGCTCAACTAAACCCGAGAGTAAATCAGTGTTACTGGCTATCTGTCATATCTAAATGTAGTACGTGTATGAAAGCAGTACCTTGGTATCAGACAGTTGTTCAATTGGCCCAAATGCTTAAGCCAAATCGCGGGAAATCCGTGATTGCTCCTATGGTAGCTAAAAATTCTTGTATTGTTGGGCACCTACTGCAGATATTCCCCAAAAGGGTACCTCTTTAAAAATTATCCAAAAAATATTCCATAGGGACTGGGCGTCTTTTTTAGTAATGCTTTTCATTTTGTATCAAACCATTAAAAAGCGTTAGCTGTCGATTACAACTAACGCTTTTTAATATTGTGAAGTTAGTGAACGTGAACTCTGCCCTGGAATGACAATGAATCGCCCAGGTTCTAATATCCGTGAATCATTCTTTGCTCGTTTCAGTCTGTACAGAGCTCATCTGCGCTTGTTGGGGGTCAAACTCTGTGGGAAAGCGAGTGATTCCAGGAATGTAGTCAGCGTCTTTTAGATTGGCATCTTGTAAGCTAGTCTCGCGCAGATCGGTGCCAATCAGCATTGCCCCTCGCAAATCTGCATCGTGCAGGTCCACCTGGCTGAGGTTGGCATAACTCAGGTCGACACCGCGCAGATTAGCCTGACTCAAATCAATGTTGCTCAGATCGCTATAGCTCAGATCTGCCCCTTTTAGATCCACGTGGCTGAGGTTCACATCAGCCAGGGATACGCCAGAAAAGTCTCGCTGACCGTGACCATAGCTTTGGAGCAGAGTGGTGACATCAGACATAGTAGATACCTATTTGGCGGCAAGGGCAAGAGTATGGGGGCTCTGGAGCATTAGCTGGGCGTCAGGCTGTTGACAGGCGGCCATGGTTTTTACATGCTCCATTTCATCGTCACGAATGGCGACAAACACATCGTAGAGATTCTCGATTTGTGGGCGACGCTCTGCCGGTGCATGGGCGGTCTGAAACTCGTCAAACATGTATAGATCCCCATCGCGATAGTATCTAATGGCAACTTGGGGTGCGGGCTGCTGTTTGAGAGATGCTTCATCTGAGGTGAGAAATTTGTCGTAGCTGGCATAGGCGTGTTCTTCGACCAGCTCCATGAAGTGATAGGCCGCGCGGGGGTTAACAATGTAAATGCCAACAATGATCCAATAGTAGAGAAGCGCTACATGTCGAGCTAGAAAGCGATCAACCCACTGGTCGCTACCGCCCAGCTCTTCCATGATCAGCAGATGGTGCAGCTCATTCCAGGATTCTGCAAAGTGAACCTTAAGCCAGTCCACCTTGCGCCACCAGCCCAGGGTTTCGTAGAGATGTAACACCGATAGATAGGAGAAATAGGGGACTCGGGCAACGGTTTCTAGGACGTAGAAGCGAGGATAGGGAAGGCTTTTGTAGACAGTGTTAATGACAAAAACAAGAAGACCGACTAAAGCGTTAATCATGGGTCGTGCTCCAAGAGGTTAGAGAGAGCTGTGTAGTGATTGTCTTAACTGGTTTTGTTGAGGTGACCAGTAGACGGTTAACTTTTTTGTGTCTTTCACAATCTAGCGATTTCCTGGAGTGATGGTGTGAGTTCTTGACATCTGGTAATAGACAACAATTTTGTTGCTAAAAGAGGTCTGAACAATTTTGGTATCAAACCACTTTAGTTTTTTGTGAGAAGAGATAATTTGTTTTACTCCCCAGGAGTATTTGAATGACTTGTAGGATTGATTTGTGAGGAGATCAACCAATAAATCAGATAAATCAGAAATTGTTGTGTGAGATTAAATTTCGGATCAAAAATATCAATTGATACATAGATTTTCTCTAGGATGCTTGCCTTGTGCCTAACCCGTTTCGTGCATACCCTGTTTCGTGCTCTACTGCAGTGGATTTCATTGCGGTTAATTTACGTTTTCCAACCAAAATGATTTCTCGAAGCCGATCCATCGAAGAATATTGAAAAACCTAAATGGTTTCGGCTTGGCTGCGGCTGTACCCTGTAGCCTGCAAAAAGACCGTATTTAGAGAAACGCTAGTAAGACGACCTATGGCACAATCCACTAACTCACAGCCTGCTATCGAGTCGATTCTGCAAGAGCAGCGACTGTTTGAGCCCCCCGCTGAATTTGCCAAAGTGGCAACTATCTCTGGAGCTGACCAGTACCAGGCCCTCTACGATAAAGCTGCAGCTGATCCCGCCGCGTTCTGGGCGGAGCTGGCGGAGCAAGAACTGCATTGGTTCAAAAAGTGGGATACCGTCCTCGACTGGCAGCCTCCCTTTGCCAAGTGGTTTGTCGGTGGCCAGCTCAATCTTTCTTATAACTGTCTGGACCGTCATCTAGAGACTCATCGACGGGATAAGCCTGCCCTGGTTTGGGAAGGTGAGCCGGGTGACGCTCGCACCCTCACCTATATAGAGCTACACGCTGAAGTGTGCCAGATGGCCAATGTGCTTAAAGATATGGGCGTAGCCAAGGGCGATCGCGTCGGCATCTACATGCCGATGATTCCAGAGGCGGCGATCGCAATGCTGGCCTGTGTGCGCATCGGTGCCGCCCATACCGTAGTCTTTGGTGGCTTTAGTGCTGAGGCCCTACGGAGTCGTCTCAATGATGCCGAAGCCAAGGTGGTGATTACTGCTGACGGAGGTTTCCGTAAGGATAAGGCAATGCCCCTCAAACCTGCCGTAGATGCTGCTCTAGAAGGGAATGCGGTACCTACCGTTACCAATGTGCTGGTGGTACAGCGCACCAAGCAGGATGTCGCCTGGACTGAGGGTCGCGATGTGTGGTGGCATGATGTCAAGCCCGGTGCGTCCACTGAGTGTGCGGCTGAGCCTATGGACAGCGAAGATCTGCTGTTTATTCTCTACACCAGTGGGACTACCGGTAAGCCCAAGGGCGTGGTTCACACCACGGGTGGCTATAACCTCTATACCCACATGACCTTTAAGTGGGCCTTTGATATTAAAGAAGAAGATGTCTACTGGTGTACAGCGGATGTGGGCTGGATTACGGGCCATAGCTACATTGTCTACGGACCTCTATCCAACGGTGCCACTAGTGTCATGTACGAAGGGGCTCCTCGTCCTTCCAATCCGGGTGCTTTCTGGGATGTAGTCGAGAAGTATAAGGTCACCATTTTCTATACAGCACCCACGGCGATTCGTGCCTTTATCAAGATGGGGGATCAACATCCCAATGCGCGTGATCTATCTTCCTTGCGGATTCTGGGGACTGTAGGTGAACCCATTAACCCAGAAGCCTGGATGTGGTATCACCGGGTGATCGGTGGCGAGAAATGCCCGATTATCGATACCTGGTGGCAGACGGAGACAGGGGGCTTTATGATTACGCCCTTACCGGGTGCGATCGCAACCAAGCCTGGTTCAGCCACCAAACCTTTCCCCGGCATCTTGGCCGACGTTGTCGATATGGAGGGTAACCCCGTTCCTGCTAACGAAGGCGGCTACCTGGTGGTGAAGCATCCCTGGCCTAGTATGATGCGGACGGTTTATGGCAATGATGAGCGCTTCCGGCGTACCTACTGGGAGTACATTTCCCCTAAGGATGGTCAATACATGTATTTTGCGGGTGACGGTGCCCGTAAGGATGAGGATGGTTATTTCTGGATTATGGGCCGTACCGATGATGTGCTGAATGTATCAGGGCACCGTCTTGGCACCATGGAAATTGAGTCGGCATTGGTATCCCACCCGGCGGTGGCAGAAGCTGCTGTCGTGGGTCGTAAGGATGAACTCAAGGGTGAAGATGTGTTTGCCTTTGTGATTTTGGAAGGGACCTATAGTGCCAGCAATGATCTGAAGGCAGCGCTAAAGCAACATGTGGTGCAGGAGATTGGTGCGATCGCACGTCCCGGCGAAATCCGCTTTGCCGACGGCCTACCCAAAACCCGCTCTGGCAAAATCATTCGTCGTTTTCTCCGCAACTTGGCCAGCGGAGAAGAGCTTGTCGGAGATGCCACCACCATGGAAGACCAGAGCGTTCTAGAAAAGTTACGTAGCGAGTCCTAAAGTGCAGCTATTGTAAACTACTTGAAAAAGGCAGCAGCGTTAGAATGAAAAATATCTGGATACCTATAGTTCACAATGTAGGTGTTCGCTAAATATAGCTCTGCTGCCTGACTTGCAATCGAGGTGCGCTTGTGTCTCCTTTACCTCAAAAGCTAAAAGAGTCTCTCTACGAGATTGATTTCTATGCTTGGACTCAACAACAAGCCCAGCTAATACGACAAGGTCAATGGCACCAAGTTGATATCGCTAATGTTATCGAAGAGATTGAATCATTGGGACGCCAGCAGCGTCAGGACCTGCGTAATCGTTTAGCTATCCTTTTTTGGCACACTTAATTATCGCTCCATCAGTCTGGGGTCAAAATCGCTGCTATCTGCTGCTTCTGCAGGGCAACCCATCACTTCTACTTCCTGAGTCCAAGCTTCTAATCGTGCGGCCTGACTAAGGGCAATATGATACGGTAACTGACGAAAGGACTTAAGCTTTCCTGTGGTTCTCTGCGATTTTGGTAGAGAATTCAACAATTGAGGAGCAGATTGCCTTTTAGGGCGAGGCATAGAGACTCAAGTACAAAAGAACCACGTTATTTTAAAGTGAAGAATTCATTTTGTGGTGTGTGGTATGCCACCTAAAGGGATGTTACATACCGATGTCTTGGAGATGGAATCAGAGTTTGGATCAGCAATGTAGATTTAGCTGTA
>JBCCXQ010000040.1:0-30231 GCA_039191365.1 Cyanobacteria bacterium P01_F01_bin.13
AGATCAGGTGTTAAAGTACACCTATCCAGATTGTCAAAAGTGGCTGCGTAAGTGCGATCAAGTCAACGGAGACACCCCAGGGAAGACTAATATTTAGCGCGCCAATGGAGCTAGCCGCCATGTTCTCAATGCCAGCTTTAGCTACATGGCCACCCAATATGCCAGTTGTGTAGCATTATGCTATAAGTAGTTCATACGAACTATTCAAGATATTGCATTCATAGGTCAAACCGCTGCACTAGTTTATTCATTGTCATTGAGGAACTGCAGATATGTCGCCACCTAACTACGACGTAACTGAAATAAAGGCCTTTGTCCCATCTAAAGATTTTGCGCTGTGCAAACAGTTTTATAGCGATATTGGGTTTGAACTCAAGTGGTCCGATGGGGAGCTGGCTTATTTTGCTGTAGACAACAGTAGCTTTTTCCTGCAGAACTTCTATCTTCAGGAACATGCGGATAATTTTATGATGCATCTTCTGGTAGCAAATGCTGACGACTGGTGGGCAAGAATAACGTCCAACAAGATACAAGAAAAGTATGGCATTCGGCTGAGTGAACCAGAAGATAGAGAATGGGGCCTTCGTGATTTTACGTTGATAGACCCCACAGGCGTATTATGGCGAATAGGCAACAACATTTAATGCATCGGCAAGAATTGGTTTTATCATTCAAAACTAATATTCTGCCAAATCTAGATGCCTTGAAAACGTTGCCCGGGTATCCACTCAAGCCGAGAAATTTTGGTTAAGCAGGAATTTAGAATATAGGAGTTAGAATGTAGAAGGGGCTGGAATCCTACCTTCTACATTCTATGCGTGGGAAAACGTCCCGCTTTGAGTTGGTGCCCCTTTGCCCTACAGGCTATAGACAAAATGAGATTAGACGGTATTTCTAAACAAAGCTATGCTCCCTAATCTCAAGCCATCAGATTAATTCACTTTGGGAGCAAATAACTCCTGACCAGCTTGATACAGGGTGAGTCCGCCAACGGATTCTTCCGCTGATACATCGAATTGAATTGTGATATCGGCAACCTGAGCCAGGAATTTTGTCTCTGAAACTGGGTAAAGGGGAAACGCTGATTGTCCTGTGGCCTGGGCAATCAGTTGTTCTTCCTCCACTCGGATATCGAGCTGCATGGTGGGTAATAGCTGGTAAGTGCCCACATAGCGTGAATAAACGGCTGGGTCTACGTCAACAATCTCAGGTTCGCTGGAGGGGTTTACCGCATTAACATCAACGGTTAAACTCTCTAGCTGAGCCTGTACGTCTGGATTAATCTCAGCCTGATAGCGTCCGCCCAGATGTTCGGCTAGGAACTTCTCTAGTGCAGCAGTCATGGCTAGGGAGTTAATCTCTTTGCGGAAACCATGGCCTTCATCTGAGGCAATTAAATATTCCACCGGACGACCCAAATCTCGTAATGCAGCCACAATTTGATCCGATTCTGCCTGCTTAACACGGGGATCGTTGGCCCCCTGCACCACCATCAGCGGGGCTTGAATTTGATCGGCAGCAAACAGGGGCGACTGGGCTTCTAGACGGGCGCGATCGTTCGGGTCGTCAAGGTCACCCAAACGTAATGCAAGGGTTGCTTTAATCGTCTCCCAGTAGGGAGGGGTTGCCTGGAGAAAGGTAATCAGATTTGATATCCCCACATAGGAGACACCAGCGGCGTAAATATCCGGTGTAAATGCTAAACCAGCCAGGGTGGCATAGCCGCCATAGGAGCCACCAAAAATCCCGACACGGTTCGGGTCAGCAATGCCCTCATCAATCAGATACTGCACGCCATCCGTGATGTCATGCTGCATTGCTCCAGTTCCCCATTCGTTGTTACCAGCATCGAGGAACGCTTTACCATAGCCAGTGGACCCGCGAAAGTTGGGTTGAAGAACAGCATAGCCACGATTGGCAAGGAACTGGGTAAACGGATTGTACCCCCATATATCCCGAGCCCAGGGACCGCCATGGGGCGTAATAATTACCGGTAGGTTGACCGGATCCACCCCCTGCGGCAGGGTTAGATAAGCTGGAATCTCTAAACCATCACGGGCGGTGTAACGAATTGGCTCCATGGTAGCCAGGTGTTCGCTGGGCAGCTCTGGTCGAGAATCATAGAGTTTTTCCAAGGTCTGACTACTGCGGTCAAACAGATAGACAGAGCCAGGATTCACATCGCTGCGGGCTCCAATTAATGCAAAGCGATCATCCTGGGTAAGGGATTGTAACCTAATATCAAGGTCGGGCAGCTGTTGTTGAAGAAATATCAGATCGGCCGCTGTCTCGTCATTTTGGGAATAGATGCGGATGCGATCGCCTACATAGGAGGTGGCAATTAGCTCATCGGTTGCTTCTGAGAATATAGCCCCCCCAAAATCCACCTGATTTTCTGGATCCACCTCCACCACCTGACTCTGCTGGCTCTTGAGATCAAATAGCTCTAGCTGAGTCAAATCGCCATCCCGATTGCTTATTAGGTACACCTGTTGCCCATCTTTATGAAAGCGAATAGGGAGACAGGTTTCTTCAATACGGCAGGTGTAAATAGGGGTTAAACCATCGTCTTCCACCGCCAGGATCTCATTTCCTCCCTCCATAGTTTGACGATAGGCTAAGCGAACATTACCGGCTAAATCAGTGATCCAAAGGCCAATCTGCTCATTATTTTGGAACAGTAATGTTCTTTCTCCTGTGGTGATATCTACACGGTAAATGTCATGGAAACGTGGGTCACGGTCGTTAACCCCCACAATAATTTGATTGGGCGTCTGCTTAGGAACCGCATAGATGCGTGCGGCCACATCGTCGATGGGGGTTAAATTACGGGCAGTGCTACCTAAAGATTCAGGCTCAACCGCATAAACGTGAAAATTCTCGTTTCCGCCTTTGTCTTGGGCATAGAGAATGTAGCGACCATCGGCGCTCCAAAAATAAATAAAGATCGGGCTTTCCGTATCAGCCGTAACGGGACGGGCAGCCTCCATGGGTTCATCGATACCTTTAACCCATACATTGATCACGCCATTTAGGGGTTTTAGAAAGGCGAGAAACTGACCGTCGGGAGAGAGTTGAGCACCGATAATTTCTGGATTACCAAAGAACAGTTCCCGCTGAATCAACGGTGGAGAAGTTTTACTTTCAGCTGCGCTAACAGTTTTGACTGTGAACGGTAGCAATAGACTGCTAATGCTAACCCCCATCAAACCAATAGACATTATCAAACTTGCACCAAACTGAAGTCGTTTCATAACCAGCCGTCTCCTCCAAAGAGTCGCTTATGATTCAAGATTAAACGGGCCATTTCAGACCTACCATAGCGACAGGTCATGTTGATATATGACGTTTGTCATGGAAATTTACCCCTAGGTCCCATAAGCTGTAAAAGCAGTCACAGGCTAAGCTGATGTCGGCACCTCAGGTTTCCACCATTAATCCCGCAATTCCCAAAATACTGCGCTACGTGGAATGGGGATTTTTAGTCATGCTGATCTTAAGAATATTGTTTCCCATACTACATAATTCAGTCCCCTATGAACTTGAAGGCGGTGACTATCTTAACTTCTGTATAATCGGAATATTAGCGATTCTGAGCTTTATTTTCCCAATCCGTCGGCCCATGTGGCAACGACGAAGCTATATTTTTGTTGAAATTTTCTGTCTATTACTAACCCGTACGTTTAGCGACTGGGGACTTGATATTCTTCTCTTTTTATATTTAGCCAAAGGTAGTTTCTTGTTGTATCGCCGTGATATCGTTCTTACCGCTATTTTGACCGGCATTACCTGGCATCTTGGACTAGTTTGGCGTTTAACAAATAATATTTCTACACCGATTGAACAAATTCAGGAACGGCTCCAAGAGCATCTTCAAGCAATTCAAGACGTTCCTCAATTGATGGTAATTGATGCCGTCTTTAACAATCTTGTTATTTATATTCCGTTTAGTGTGCTAATCATTCTGCTATGTCTGACCTTGGTGGCTGAGTATAAAAGTCGTCAGCGAGCAGTTGCTTTGACCCAGGAAGTTAAATTACTAGCCGCAGATCTAGAACGCACCCGCATTGCCAGAGATATCCACGATTCGCTGGGGCACACCTTGACGTCTCTTGACGTGCAGCTGGAGCTGGCGCAACAACTTTATAAACGCAGTTCTGAGAAGCTTCAACCCGCAATAGATACAGCTAAACTGCTGGCCAACCAATCTGTACAGGAGGTGCGGCGGGCGGTGGCCACCATGCGAGAGGAAACCTTCGATCTCAACAAGGCGCTGCCCCAGCTGCTGGACTCGTTTGCAGCCAACCCCAACCTTACAGTTAAAAGCAAGATTGATTTGCCTCAGCTACCGTTGCAGACCAATCATCAGCTCTATTGTGTAGTTAAAGAAGGCCTGAAAAATATCCGTAAACATAGCCAGGCCCAGATTGTTCATCTCCGGGGATATACCTCTGCCGATGCCGTTGTTCTTGAACTAGAGGATAATGGCATTGGCTTTGATCTAACAAAACCAACTCAGGGATTTGGCCTCAGGGGCATACGGGAACGCGTTCAGCTAATGGGCGGTAACATGCGGTTAGAAAGCACGCCCAGACGGGGCACCCGTATTCAGATCGAGGTGCCGCGATGATTCGACTTCTACTGGCTGACGATCAGCCTATCTTTCGGCAGGGGTTGGCAGCGCTGTTGTCCCTTGAAGATGATCTCGAGGTGGTGGGGGAAGCCAATCAGGGTGAAGAAGCCATTTCCTTCGCAGAGAGTTTACAGCCTGACATTATCTTAATGGATGTGCGGATGCCCGTCTGCGATGGGGTGCAAGCTACTCGAGAGATTCATACCCGCTATCCCTGGATTCGGATTCTGGTGTTAACCACCTTTGATAATGATGAATATGTGTTCCAGTCTCTGCAGGCTGGAGCGTTGGGATATTTACTGAAAAGTACTCCAGCCCCTAAGGTGGCAGCGGCCATTCGCAGTCTGCACCAGGGCTATAGCCAGTTAGGGCCTACTATCGCTCCGAAGGTATTCTCTCAGCTGAATAATGCTCAGCCTGACCGTGAAAAAACAGAGGATCTTGTCCAATTTAATCAGCGAGAACTAGAGATTCTAAAACTCTTATGTAAGGGTAAGAGTAATCGGGAAATTGCAACAGCTCTGAACCTGACTGAAGGTACGATTAAAAACCATCTGACTAATATTTTCTGCCAATTGGATGTGCGCGATCGCACCCAGGCTGCCCTGTGGGCTCATCAGCATCTTTAGATTGCGAGCGACAAGCCCGATCCCGAAAAGGACCATTTGAACATTATTTGTGGCTTAAACATGCCACAATACCAACGACCAGAAAGAGGCTGTTGATAAGTAACACGTTTTCTTGAATACTAGGGGGACCAATTTAAGCCGGGAAATTTCGGTGAGATGGGAATCTAGAATATAGGAGCTAGAAGCATTGTCCTTACTATATTCTGAGTTCTATATTCTATCTCCTTTCCCCAGAATTACTTCCCGCCTTGAGTTGATACCAATGCTAGCAATTTAAAAGTGAATCTCTTGATCGAACATAGAGTTTAATATGACAATGCCCCAACAAAATCAAAAAATCGCTGATGCCTTGACAACAGAGGACCTCTGGAAGCTAATGAGACTCCGAGTGCCCCCCGTCCTGTCTGAGTACTTTCGGGGTGGTGCCGATTCTGAGATTACGTTACACGCAAACGTACGGGCGTTTCAGCAGTCTATGACCACCGCCTATGGGGCATTGAGCTTTGAATCAATCGATATGAGCACTGCGGCCATCGGCCACAAATTGGCAGTCCCCTGGTATATCACTCCGGTGGGCAGTTTGCGCACCCTGTATCCGATGGCAGATGCCATTGCCGCGCAAGTAGCGGGAGAGTTTGGCACTGTGATGGCTCAATCCACCTTATCAGGTACCCCCATGGAAGCTGTCGCCAAAGCATCCCAGGGCCAGTGCTGGTATCAGCTTTACCTCTGTGGCGGTCGTGAGACGGCCCTGCGCAGCATTGAACGGGCAAAAAAGGCAGGCTTTACCGCGCTTATTTTAACCATTGATACCGGTGTGTCAGGTCTGCGGGCACTGCACGCCAAGATGAAGCCAATGCAGGTGATCGGTTCATTTCAGGGGCTAAGTCTACCGGAACGCATCGGTCTGGCTTTCCGGAAGCTAATGCTAGCGCCCCAGGTGCTGCCCCGTTTGCCGTGGTTGGTTGACTATTTTGCAGACGGCGGACTAATGGAATTTGTCAACATCCTTGACAACCAGGGTCAGCCTATGGCGTATACCGATATCGGCGCTCAGCTAGCGGCTTCAGCGGTGACTTGGGACGACCTCAAGTGGGTCAAAGAGGCATGGGGCAACGATAAGCCACTGATTGTTAAAGGCGTACACTGCGCCTACGATGCTCGCAAAGCAGAGGAATTGGGTGCCTCGGCCGTAATCTGGTCAAATCACGGCGGTCGTCAGCAGGATCGGGTGCCGCCAGTGTTACATATCGTGGCTCAGGAAATGCCCCTCGTTGGCGATACGCAGCTTGACTTTATGATGGACGGCGGCATCCGCAACGGCACCGATATCCTAATCGCCCTGTCCTATGGATTAAAAGCCGTCGGTATTGGCCGCGTGACCGCTGCTGGTATTGGCGCAGGCGGACATGCTGGCCTAACGCGTGCCTTTGAAATCCTAGAGTCCGAGCTAGATCGGGCCATGCGTCTGGTTGGAGTACAGAGCGTAGAGGAAATCCACAGCCGAGGTGCAGACCTGCGGCGCGAAAGTCAGCTAAAGGGCGATGGTCATCTACCACCCTTTGTCTTCTAACCAGCCTCAAACGCTATAAATCTGTTCTATGCATAGCTTAATGTCTTCCAGGATTTGTTGAGCGGCTAAAATACTGCGTCCTGCTGCCCATACTTCTCCTTTTACTTCACACACCGCATCTCGCTGGACCACATCTAGCTGAGACCACAGGCGATCGTTAGTAAACTCGTCTTTAGGCGTAGTCTTAACAACATCGTCTGGATAGTAAATTAAAAATAAAATATCGCCTTCAAGGCTGTCTAAGTCTTCACGGGAGAGTCTGACAAAAAATTGTTCATCACTTCCCTGGACCGCATTGCGTTGATAGCCAATCTCTTTAAGAACAGCGCCGGAAAAGCTGGTGGGTGTTTGGGCAATCAGTCCGTTGGCACTATTGATTAAAACAGATACCGTAAGACTTGCAGGAGATGGAGTTAATGCAGCTTTCAGGTCTGACAACTGCTGTTCATAATCGGCTATCAGCTGTTCTGCTTCTTCTCGTTTGTTTAATGCATTGGCATAAATGCGAAAGTTATTTTTCCAATCCCAGCTGTAGCCAGCCCCCTCGATAAATACGGTTGGCGCAATCCGAGAAAGCTTTGGGTATAGACTTTCTGAAATACTTTTAGCTCCCAAAATCAGGTCAGGTTTGAGGTTGAGAATTGCTTCCAGGTTGGGCTGATTAAAGTGCCCGATTACTTCAATGTCGCTTGCTTTTTGGCCTAGATAGCCGGGGGGCAGACCATATCTGATAGTGCCTACGGGGTCTACACCAAGGGCTAGAACGGCATCTAGGGGGGTGGTGTCCAGAACCACGATGCGCTTCGGAGCAACGGGGACTTGAGAAGTCCCCATGACATGGTCCACCGGACGCGTGGGAATATTGGGGTCAAGCACTGGCTCAACAGCTGAGTTCTGCTGACACCCTGCCAACAGTAGCCCAGCCATTAAGCCAATAAACCCGCTACGAAAAGATTTACCCATAGTGTCTAAAAGTCGACTGAGTAGCGGACTTGGAAGGTGCGGCCTAAGCCAGGTGCGCGCTGGGTAACGTTAGACTTATTTTGTTGCCGAATGGTGCTGTAATCATTGTTGAATAGGTTACCGATACCGAGGCTGAGTAGTCCACCGCCCAGCCGAATGCTGCTGGTGAAGTCAAAGATGGTGTAGCCTTCAGCTGCAAATGGATCCACACCGGCATCAACACTGCGATCGCGAGTGCTAATAATCAAAGCATCCAACCGATTGGTCCACCCTGGTGTGGTCTGATTTTCTAAGTAAAGCCCCACCTTAACTGGGTCAATTTCAAGCACGCTCAAGGCTTCAAAATCACCATCCTCATCAACATCATTCTCACCCTCGTTCCAGCTAAACAACCCGCCTAAACGCCAGGTGTCACTAGGCTGCCAATCAAGGGTGGCCTCCACACCATAGTTGCGCTGAGGCGCTCGCTCCACCCGCGCCCGATTGGTGGCAAAGTCAAAGGAAATCGCACTGCCTAAATCAGATTCGTTATAAAAGCCTGCCAGGGTGGCCTGGACCCGATCAAAATCAGCTCGCACACCAATTTCATAGTTATCCACCTTCTGGGGCAACAGCAGGTCATCGGCGGTTACATCAAAGCCTGGATCAACCAATGCCAAAGCACTACCCACATTCGGGATGGAAAACCCCTGGGCAAAGCTGGCAAATAGCCCCATCTCTGGGATAGGACGATACAGTAACCCCGCATTAAACAACACTTCATCAAAGCTATTACTGCCCCCCTCTCGCTCACGCACAGGAGAAAAGGCAAAGGCTAACTGATAATCATCCACCGATAGACCCACATCTTCATAGCGAATGCCACCGCTGAGCTGAAACTGCTCTGAAATATCCCAAGTCCCCTGGGCAAATAGCCCCAGACTATCCACATCATATTCAGGAAAGCGGTCTAAACTACGGTCAATAACAATCACTTCGTTACTAGCGTCTAACGTCGCTGTGTCATTAACCAACAACGGTGCAGCGGTTTCATTTACCGAATAATCCGCTCCCCACAGCAGGCTGGCCGCATCGCCCAGCGGGGTATCCACCTGGAAACGGCCACCGATTTCAGTATCCTCTAACGCCGTTTGCCAAAGGGTGGGGAAAAAGGGAGGCAGCCCTAACCCTCGCAGGTCTGTAAAGATACCCGCCTCTTGCGTATCACGATAATAAAGCTGAGTATCCAGTTGGGACCCTAAAATATCCTCATTGCGATAGGTGAGATTCACCACGTGGTTGATCTGCTGCGGACTCTCTTCATAGTCGGCAGCAATGCGTAAAGCTCGACCAAACTCAGCATCTGGATCCGCCGCCACCGCATTATCAAAGGTGAATTCCGTATCGCGCGATTGGCGAAAGAAACTGTAGCTTAAGCCTAAACGCTGCTCATCGGTTAGATTAAAACCCGCCTTTGCCAGCAACCCCAGCCGTTCATTGTTGGCAACACCGTTGGGCAAGAGCCGGATGCCATCGGCATTAAACTGAGCACCAGCATTGTCGTAGGAAATCGATAACAGTCCATCCCCCGTTTCATCGGATGCCGACACACCAAACTGACCGCTGTAGCCATAGCGATCGCCTTGATTTGATGTCAGCCCCACATCCGCTCCAATACTTAGGTTGTAGGCAATGGTCTCGTCCGTGGGTCTACGGGTAATAATGTTTACCACACCGCCCGTACCGCCATCACCATAAATAGCGCTGGGGCCGCGCAGCACTTCAATACGTTCTACCAATTCCGGCGCGATTGTACTTAAACTTGTTGCAAAACCATCATTATTTGGCGTTTGGGGAACACCATCAATCAAAATAACAACGGGACGTCCCCGCAGGGTGGCAGTGGTTCGATCTTCCTGAGTCGGTGCGCCATAGCCCGGAACCAGTTTGCCTAAAATATCTGGCAAATTGTTAGTAAACAGAAGTTCTCGTTCAATATCCTCTCGATCAATTAAGGTAATCGATCGAGGAACATCTAAAATATTTTCTTCAGTCCGGGTAGCTGTAACAACAATGCGTAGAGGCTCAGCATCTTCGGCGGTTTCCTCGTCGGCAGCGTCCTGGTCCGTCTCGTCCTCTATATTTTCCTGAGATGCTTGGCTAAGTTGTTCTACCAGGGGAGCATCTAATGCTAGAACTGACTGAGCTGACACTGCCGAAATTAGGCTGGCTACAAAGCCAACCCACTTGAGTTGAATTTTCATTATTCCTCACACCTAAATTGCGCTGAGCCTTGATGGCTCCAAAGAGATTGAGTATCCCTGACGGACTTACCAGTTAAGAATTATTTCCAATACTAGGGTATTTACCTACATGCTTTGAGCCAGCAATGTTTCCTAGCGGGACTGTTTTGTTTCGCAGCGGGACTTTTATCTAACCCAAATCTTTTAAGTATCGACTGGGCGGCACCTGAAACTTCTTTTTGAAAGCAACAACAAATGAGCTACGACTGGCGTAGCCAACCCAGCGAGCAGTTTCTTGAATATTTAGCTGACCTGCCTGTAATAGTTGCCGGGCTTGTTCCATGCGGTGATCGTGCAGATACCCAAAGACCGTATTGTCAAAAACTTGTCGAAAGCCTTGCTTGAGTTTGCGCTCGTTTAGCTGCGCCTGTTTGGCTAACTCCGGCAGAGATGGCGGGCTGGCCATATTTTGGATCAGGATATCCCGCGCCTGATAGACTCGGTCAATGTCTCTTGCAATCAAAGATTTTCCTTGGGTCAGTGGCTTTGTCAACATCTGACTAAAGTGCAATGCAATCAGCTCTAGCACCTTGGCCTCTAGATAAAACTGTCGGGTAATGCCCTGATAGGGCCATTGCAGAATTTGTTGCAGGACCTGCTGTTGGGCTGGGGTAATCCGGCTGGGATAGTACAGTAGCGCGTTTTCTGGATGCTCGATGGCGTTTCTTAAATCGGTGGGGAGTTCGTGGATGCGATCGCTAAACGTGGGAATCAGCTCTGGCAAAATTCGAATACCAACAAAGCGGATATCTTTATCAGCCGGGTATTCTTCAATTTCAAAGGTGTTGGGTAAACAGTAAAGATAGCTGCTTCCGGCGACCTCTTCTTTGAACGTTTTTAGTCCGGCATTATCGACCTGGCATCCCCCCGATAAATAAAAGGCCAAACTCAAGGGGCGCACGGGCGAATGAAGAATTTTATATGTATGGATCTGACGTTTTCTAACTTCTGAAACATTTAACCAAAGGCCTGGCCTTAGTTCAATCTCCCGTCCATATCCCCATCCTAGCGATGATGGCATTTGCCCAAAAAATTCCGGACCTTCTTGATATTCTGGCAGATTGCCACTGGCTCGGCATTCTGCCATGATTTCGTCAATGTCTTTGCCCGTAAGAGTTTTGGCCATCGTCAAACAAGATGCTTACTGTGATTAGTATGACACTATTGGCAATGATTCTCAATATTGACTTATGGGCTTGTCTTGACTTGAGACGTTGGGTTGTGGGGACGGGTATCCACTCAAGCCGAGAAATAATGCTGGGGAAAGGAGATAGAATATAGAACTTAGAATATAGTGGGGGCAATGCTTCTAGCTCCTATATTCTAGATTCCCTCCTCACCGAAATTTCCCGGTTTAAATTGGTCCCCCGTTAGCCATATGCTGCTAAAAATTAACAGAATAGCGCAAGCTTAAGATCGTCCCCGGTGCTGCGAACCGTCGTTCTTCAAAACCACCGATACGTTCCTGGGAGGTGAGGGGTAAATAATCATTGTTTAGCAGGTTCTCCACACCTAAAGTAAGACGCCCCTTGCCAACCTGTAGACTACTGAGTAAATCTAGGGTGACATAGCCATCCACTGCAAAGGGATCAACGTCATCATCAAAGGCGCGATCGCGATCGCCCACCGCCAGCAGCTGCAACCGATTGGTCCATCGGGGAGTGGTGTCATTTTCTACATAGAGGCCCAACTTGTAGGGCGGCACGTTGAGGGAACCCAGGGCCAGAAAATCGCCGTCATCATCGGCATCACTCTCACCTTCGCTCCAGCTAAAATAGCCCCCCAACTGCCAGGTATCACTAGGCTGCCAGTCTACTGCGGCCTCTAACCCATAGTTGCGCTGTGGGGCGCGCACCAATTCTGAAAATCCAGTTTCTGCGTTAAAGAAAATACCGCTGCCCAAGTCAGACTCACTGTAAAAGCCTGCGAGACTGGCCTGCACCTGTCCCAGTTCTGCCCGCACCCCCAGCTCAAAATTGTCTACTTCTTGTGGCTCTAGAATTAAATCATTATCCACGCTAAATGTATCATCAGCGCCTGAGAAAACAGAGCCCAGGTTGGGAATGGAAAAGCCCTGGGAAAAGCTAGCAAATAGGCCAACCTCCGGAACAGGCCGGTAGATAACACCTGCATTAAAGGAGACATCGTCGGCACCGCCACTGCCGCCCTCACGCTCACGGGAGGCACCAAATGGAAATGCTAGCTCGTAATCATCCACGGAAAAATCAAAGTCGTCGTAACGTAGCCCCCCGCTGATTTGCCACTGGTCGGTGATATCCCATTTTGCCTGGGCAAACAGCCCTAAACTATCGAGTTCATATTTAGGAAACAGAGAGAACTCATCGATAATGGCCAGCTGCAAATTGTCATCAAACCCATCACCATCTAAAAATAAGGCTGCGACTTCATTCTCCTCCTGGGCATAGTCTGCGCCCCAAAGCACGCTAGCAGAGTTGCCCAACGGCGTTTCTACCTGTAAGCGAGCCCCCAGTTCTGACACGTCATTGCGACTCTGAAATATTTCCGGAAAAAGAGGAAAAATGTCGAGCAGTCCTGTGGGCCGTAGATCCGAAAACGTGCCAACACTTTCTTGATCGAGATAATAAAGCTGGGCATCCAGCTGCGAACCCAGTACGTCGGTATTGCGATAGGTGAGATTAATAATGTGATTAATTAACTCTGGCTCGGCATCATAATCAATATTGCCAATCCGCCCCGCCCTGGCTGTTTGGGTTCCCGGAATCTCAAAAATAGAGAGATCTGATGCAAATACGCTTTCTAAGGCATCTCTGTAAAAACTGTAGGTTAATCCCAGCCGTTGTTGTTCATCTAAGTCGTACCCGAGTTTAGCGAGCAGTCCTAACCGATTGGAATCACTGATGCCTGTTTCAGAGGGAATGCGGTCTCCATCCGCGTCAAACTGAGCATTATTAGCATCGTAGGTAAATGTCAGCCGTCCATCTGCTTTTTCATCAGCTGCAGCAACACCAAGACGCAGGTTATAGCCAAAACTATCTTCTTCAACTGAGGTCAGCCCCACACGCGTACCGGCGCTGATATCGTAAACAATGCCGTCTTCAACCGGTGCCCGGGTAATGATATTGATAATTCCGCCTGTGGCCCCATCGCCATAGATAGCACTAGCGCCAGGAACTATCTCAATTTGTTCGATGACATCGGGGGCAATACCATTAAGTTCAGAAACAGCACCACTGTTGGCATTTTGAGGAACACCGTCAACCAACACCTGAGCAGTTCGACCCCGTAGAGTGAATCCACGAGTATTCGCCTGGAGTGTCGGTGGTGACAGACCAGGGACCAGTCTACCTAAGATGTCAGGCAGATTGTTGGTAAACTGTAGCTGCTGTTCGATTTGTTCTCGATCAATCACAGTGACCGAACGAGGAACATCTAGAATATTTTCTTCTGTTCGAGTGGCTGTCACAACGATGCGTAATATATCGTCAGTGTCTTCTACGTCAGCAGTACTTTCGGTTTCTTCGTCAGTATCTTCTAGCTCTTCAGCACCTTCACTTTCGGTTTCTTCTGCTGCTGCCGCTGTCTGGGCCAGGGTCGATGGGCTATCGGCTACATCAATGATTTTGTCGCTGTTCTCTGACTCCAGCTCCTCAAATAGTAGGGTACTAGCTAAACCTGGTTGAATAATGATGGCCAACATTAAACTGGCTAGCAGATTGTGGCTAACCAGTTTGCTTAAGATTGTCATGATGCCTCACACCTCAATTGCGCATTGAAAACTAAACCTGCCAAAAAAATGACTGGCGAATATCTCGCAGAAGAATTTTGCTGACTGCAAATACTGTCTTGAAACCTGTCCAAGTTGCGATCTATAACTTCACCTACAGAACAACGACTGTTCTGAAAATCGACAAAGCTTATTTAAGAATTAATTTCAATAATAAAATGCTGACAGACACACTTCCCTACAGTAGTGTCTTTGAAAGCTAATGTTTTGTCTTCCAACGCGATCTTTTTATGATTTCAGGCATGATTTGGGGAATAGGACATCACGGCTTGGATATTAAAATTTTGGGCCTTGCTAATCCTCGTGATGGCTTTAGCTGCCAAAGACCGTCGAATCGCAAAAACTATTGAGCGAATCATCCGTTAACTCAGCAATCGTAAATTTCGACTCTGCGTTTCTCAGACTTAACTATGGGGGTTGTCTAGTGAACTATCCAATCCTTTTTAGATAAATGCTAGGGGCAACCTTAAATTTCTTCTTAAAGGCTGCGACAAAGGAGCTGCGACTTGTGTAGCCAACGCTGCGGGCGATTTCTTGAATATTGAGGTTGCCTGTTTGTAGTAGCTGGCAGGCCTGTTCCATCCGATAGTTATACAGGTAGCCAAAAACAGTGGTATTAAAAACTTGTCGAAAGCCTTGGGTGAGTTTTAATTCATTTAGATGTACCCGTCGTGATAGCTCTGTCAGGGAGGGGGGATTAGTGGCATTTTGAATTAAGATATCTCGTGCTTCATAAATCCGGTCTACATCCCGAGCTTTTATGGGGGTAGACTGCTGGGATGAACCAATAATCACCTGATTAAAGTGTAATGCCAGCAGCTCCAGGACTTTGCCTTCTAGATAGAGCTGGCGGGCAATGCCTTGATAGGGCCATTCTAGAATCTGTTGTAAGATTTGCCGCTGGCCAGGGGTGATTTTACTGGGGTGATACAGGATTGTGTTTTCGGGATGTTCCAGGGTGTTTCTTAGCTCAGTGGGGAATTCGTGGATGCGATCGCAAAACCCATGGAGCAGCTCTAGGGAAACTTGAATATGAAATCGACAAATGCGATGTCCAGCCGGGTATTCCTCAATTTCACCCGTATTCGGCACACGGAAGAGATAGCTTTTTCCAGCTAACTCCTCTTCAGAACCTTGCAGTCCGTCATTATCTACACGGCAGCCACCAGACAGATAGTAGCAAAAGGTCAACGGCATCGACGGCTCATGCTGTCGCACCTGATATACATGGGTTTGATGCTTAGTAATGTCCATTACACTTAGCACTAACCCTGGACGCAGCTGGATACTCCGTGCCCACCCCTGGCCCAAGACTGACGGTGTCCTAACAAAGGACTCTGCTCCCTCGGTATATTCTTCAAGGTGACCATTTGCATGGCACTCCTGCATGATTTCGTGGATCTCGTCACCCGTCAGAATTTTAGCCATTGAAAAGCAGGTCATACTTTTGGTTAGTATGACACTATTGGAAATTATTCTCAATATGCCGCCCTAATGAACAAAGGCATACGCAACGCCCTCTTCAAAGGCGAGAGCGCATTTCCGCCGGATACGTCTCGACTTCTTTAGAGTAGTTTTATTGGTTTAATTTTAACGGTGGCTAAAAATATCGAAATGAGCACGTCTAAACAACTTCGGATCAATTTGTTGGGCCATTTTCGATTGACCTTAAATAGCCAGCCCATTAAAGGATTACAGACAAATAGGTATCAGTCTTTGTTAGCCTATTTTATTCTGTATGCCAAAACGCCCCAGCCAAGGAGCCAGGTTGCCGTCACACTTTGGCCAGAAACTACAGATAAAAAGGCAAAAACAAATCTGCGTAGGGAGCTGCACCGATTCAAACAGATTTTGCCAGATGCGGATCAGTTTGTGCTGGTGACGGCCAAAACTCTCCAATGGCAACCACAATCTCCATTCTGGTCTGATGTGGATGAATTCGAAACGAAGCTAGACTGGGCCTCTGACCAGCCCACCCTTGAGCAAAAGGTCGAGATCCTAAAGCAAGCTGTGGAGCTTTATCGGGGGGAGCTGCTGCCTGGCTGCTATGACGACTGGATTGAACCAGCACGACAGCGATTACATCAGCGATTGCTGAATGCACTAGCTGATTTGAGTTCAGGCTTGGTTGGCTTGGAGGACTATCGGGGTGCGATCTCAACCACTCAACGGCTAATACAGCTAGACCCCCTAAATGAGTCGGCCCACTTAACATTAATGAAATGCTACGCCCAGCAGGGGGACCGAGCCGCAGCACTGCAGGCCTATCACCAGTTTATGACGAGGCTGCGGGAGGAAATGGGCATTGACCCTAGTGCAGAAACGCGCCATTTCTACGAGCTGCTGCTGGCAGATGAGACGCCGCCAAAAACCATCCATCAGTCGGCGGCTAGGTCCGCAACCGCCCAAATCGATTGGGGTGAAGCGCCAGACATTCGCTTTTTCTATGGCCGTTCAAACGAATCAAGCCAGCTCAGCCAGTGGATTAGGCAAGACCGCTGTCGTCTGGTAACCGTGCTGGGGATGGGGGGCATTGGTAAAACATCATTAGCCGCAAACGTGGTCAATGAGCTACAGGCAGACTTTGACCTCATTATCTGGCGATCGCTGCGCAATGCGCCGCCCCTAGCTACCCTGCTAGAGGATTTAGTTCCGTTTGTGTCTAACCAGCAGGAGGATACGTGTTCTATCAATCGTCTGCTCCACTGGCTACGCCAATCGCGCTGTCTAGTGGTTTTAGACAACTTGGAAACCCTGTTTAAAGGGGGAGAACGGGCGGGTCAATATCATGAAGGCTATGAAAATTATAGTGAGCTGGTATCAGTGGTGGGGCAGGCCAGTCATCAAAGCTGTCTGTTTCTAACTAGCCGAGAAAAACCTGCAGAGGTAGCAACGCTGTCAGAAGCAAATCCTGCGGTACAGGTGCTGCAGCTGACCGGCTCGCCTGAAGCAGCAATGGCCTTACTCGACGCTAAACAGCTAAGGGGCACTCAATCTGAAAAAGAACAACTGTGCGATCGCTACGGTCACAGTCCCCTATCACTACAGATTATTAGCAGCTCCATTCGCGACGTCTTTGATGGAGAGATATCGCTGTTTTTAGAAGAAGATACACTACTCTTCAATGGGGCAAAAAAGTTATTAGACGTCCAGTTTGAACGACTCTCCCCCCTTGAGCAAACCGTAATGACGTGGCTTGCTATTAATCGAGATTGGACCACCATTACTGAACTTAAAGCAGATATTTATCCATCGTGCTACAAAAACAAACTACTCGAAGCCATAGAATCTCTCCGATGGCGTTCGCTGATACAGAGCCGTGGCAACGCCTACACCCAGCAGCCAGTAATTATGGAATACGTCACCGATCGGCTGATTGAACACATTAGTGATGAACTAACCGATACGGACTGTTTTGATCAGGCACCGCAGACAGCACTCTCAGCAGTGACCTACGCACTGCTAAAAACAACGGCCAAAGATTTTGTCCGACAAAGTCAAGAAAGACTGATTTTACGAGCGGTAGCTGACCGGCTAAAACAGTCGCTGCCTGCTCCGGATCAAACTATCCTAGGCCACCTTAGAACGCTGCAGTCACATCAGAAAACCCCTACTGGATATAGCGCGGGGAACCTTATAAATCTTGCCTGGGCGTTGGCTATGGACTTTAACGGGTTAGATTTATCTGGCCTGACAATCTACCATGCCTATTTGCAAGATGTTTTCCTCCATGGGGTCAACTTTACCCACGCTAGCTTTAAAGAAGCTGCATTTAATCAACCACTGGCACCCATTTGCTGCGTTGCCTATTCCCCTGACGGTTCCCTGCTGGCAACGGGGGAAGGGGCTGGACGAATTGTTGTTTGGCGAACCGCTGATTACAGACCAGTCCTGATCATTAATGAGGCTTCACCCAGCTGGATTATGGCCCTAGATTTTATCCATAATGGCAAATACTTAGTCAGTGAGGGAAATACTGGAGAAATCAATGTTTGGGATGTGGCTACGGGTGAAGTCGCTAACATACTAACCGGTCATGGGGGCATTGTTTGGACGATGCATTCTAGTCCTACGGATAATCGACTGGTAAGTGGTAGCTTTGATACCTGCTTACTGGTGTGGGATCTAGATACCTATGAGCTGCGCTATCGGTTAACCGGACACACACAACAGCTTAATTCAGCAGTATTTAGTCCCGATGGCAAACAGATTGCTAGCGCTAGCGACGATAAAACTCTGCGTATCTGGGATGCTCAAACTGGAGAACCGCAGACAGTGTGGTCCTGCGAAACTGAACCTAACTGTGTCAGTTTCAGTCCCGATGGCAGCCGCTTAGCAGCTGGTCACAATGATGGCAAAATTAGCCTTTGGGATCTGCAAACTGGAAGCGCTGATTTGGTATTTCAAGCTCATAAGTATTGGATTCCATCCATTGCCTTTAGTCCCTGCGGAACTTATCTGGCTAGCGGTAGTGCTGATACTACAACAAAGTTATGGGACTCTAAAACAGGTCAGCTGCTGCGTACGTCTACGGTATATACCAGCTTAATATGGTCTCTTACCTTTAGCCCAGATGGTCAGTATTTGGCCGTTGGCAGTAACGATTATGCGATCCGACTTTGGGAAATGCCAAAGCAGCGTCTCCTGAAGACGCTGCAGGGGTTTTCCTGTTGGGTTAACTCAGTGCAGTGTCATCCCAACACATCGCTTTTGGCAGCTGGCAGCAGCGATCGTAAGGTGAGACTTTGGGATCGGGAAACGGGTGAGCTAGTCAAAACGTTAGACGGTCACAATGATGCGATTTCAGCGGTGGCCATTAGTCACTGCGGACAGCTGTTGGCCAGCAGTGGTTTTGACAACACAATTATTGTGTGGGATATCAAAAGAGGTAAGCCTTTAAAGACTCTATACGGACAAGATTCTTCAATACAGTTTATAGATTTTAGTCCTAATAGCCAGCTGTTGTTGAGTGGCAGCTTTGAGCAAACTATTCAACTATGGGATGTGACTTCTGGCAAGCCGATTAAAACGATCGAGGCCCATGAAAGCTGGGTGTTTGAAGCGCGGTTTAGTCCTGATGGTCAAAGTTTTGTTAGTACAGGCATTGATGGTGCAATCAAACTATGGGATACGGCAACGGGAAAGCTCCAGATTGCTTGGGGCAGTCAGCAGGTGTCAACATGGACTGTGGCGTTTAGTCCCGATGGGCAAAAGCTAGTGAGCAGTGGTGACGATGGCACCATAAAGCTGTGGCGTGCTGAAACCGGTGAGCTACTGAGACTGTTTGAGGGACACCAGGCCATTGTCTGGGTTGTCGAATTTAGCCCCGATGGCCGTATTTTGGCCAGCGGTAGTGATGACCAATCCGTTAAGCTTTGGGATCCGACTACGGGTGAACTGTTACGAACATTAGACTTACACCAGGGCCGTATCAATTCAGTATCCTTTACCCCTGATGGTCACACCCTGGTCAGTGGCAGTGCCGACGAAACCATTCGAGTTTGGCATGTGGCCACGGGTGAGTGCCTGATGACCTTAAGAGCGCCAAGACCCTATGAGGGCATGAACATTACCGATGTTCAGGGCTTAACGGAAGCTCAAAAAGAGGCCTTAAAGGCGTTAGGGGCCGTTGAAAATTAATTTAATAATGCTCTGAGGGTTAAGAACGAGAGAACGGCTTCTTTGCGATCGCATTTTTTACAAGTTCCACAGACATTTTTATAGAACGGCTTTTCAGTCACTGGTTGGGACGCATGGGAGACGGGTTAGAGACGCCTGCTTGATTACCTTTGGGGTAGTTGAGAAATACGTCATATTTTCAACTCGTTTGTATCGTTCAAAACTATGATGCTTTCTTCACTTTCAGCTTTAACGCATGCTTCTCTCGTATCCTTTACGCCTCTGCTGGCTTCAGCTGGAGCGGCTGAAGGAGAATCTTACGCCAAAATTTTGGCGGTGGCCATTACGTTAGTAACTATTGTCATCTTTGTATTCGCTCAAGTTTTTGGTGAAATTGCCGTTCGGTTTAGCTTGCCTGCCGTATTAGGAGAGCTTATTGCCGGTCTTATATTGGGCGTTTCAGGACTGCATCTGCTAATGCTGAGCAATGGCGGTGACGTCGCTAACTGGGCAGTAGCAGGTGTCCAATTTATTACTGGTGGTGACGCTGCGACAGTTCAAGACATTTTTTCGGGGCCGATCAAAATTTTGCTTAATGATTATGCGGCAACAGGTGTGGGGGTTTTACTCTTTAAGATTGGTTTGGAAGCCGATCTCAAGGAGCTGATTAAGGTTGGCCCCCAGGCGGCAACGGTAGCGGTGGCTGGTGTTGTAATCCCATTTGTGGCAGGTTTTATAGGGCTGACCTCGATCTTTCATCTATCTGCGATCGCATCCATCTTTGCAGCAGCAGCATTAACGGCCACAAGTATTGGCATTACCTCCCGCATTATGCAAGATATGGGCGTTTTAAAGACCAAAGAGGGACAAATTATCTTAGGTGCTGCTGTTTTAGACGATATTCTGGGCATTGCAATTTTAGCCGTGGCCATCGGTATTGCTGAGCATGGCACGGTGGAGATTTCCAGTGTTATCGGTACCATTGTCAGTGCAACACTTTTTGTAGTCGCAGCCATTGCCCTCAATAAGTTTTTTGGCCCTAAATATATCAACTTTCTGGATAGGCTGAGCAACCCTTACAGTGTGCTGATTGGGTCCATTATCTTTTTATCAATAATCGCAACCCTTGCCAGTGCTATCGGCCTAGAAGCCATTCTTGGTTGTTTTGCAGCAGGAATTATTCTCGGTGATACAAAAGCAACCGCTTATTTGGAGAAAGCCTGCGATCCGTTAGTAGCCCTATTTGCAACAATATTTTTTGTATCGATTGGAGCTAAAACAGATTTAACTGTTCTGGATCTCACGAATTCTGAAAGTCGAACCGGTCTGGTGATTGCGGCGTTTCTGATTGTGATTGCCATATTAGGCAAACTGGCCGCTGGATACTTTATTTTTACCAAAGAGGCCGTCAATCGGCTGGCCATTGGTACAGGCATGGTGCCTCGGGGAGAAGTCGGGCTAGTATTTGCAGGCCTAGGTGCAACGACAGGAACGCTAACAGGTTCGCTTAATGTAGCCATTGTACTGATGGTGATAGCCACCACCTTTGTCGCTCCTCCGATGCTGCGATGGGTGTTTGCTGACCAGCAACTCGACTGTACTGATGATTAACATTGGTTCTATAAATCCCTATTTAATCAGGGTTGGACGCTATAGGGACGCACTGGAGACACCGGATTTATTACAGTTAAACCATTGAGCAGCCAAGTGTTTTAACGTCAATTCCAAATGATTACGAAGGAGTCTGAATAATGAAAAATTCCGATGTTAAGCAGCGACAGAGATCATCCAATGTCGTACAGCTACAAAAATCACAGATTCTAGACGCTAGCATAGTTGCAGCCACAGCATTTGAAAACGATCCGGTATTTACTTACATCATCTCTGACGATCGAGAATTTCGGCTGCAGTCTTTAACCTGGTTAATGAGCAAAGTGATTGCCTACTCTACTCGGTATAATCATGTTTACACAACTCAGGATTTAGAAGGCATTGCCGCCTGGCTACCACCGGGAAAAGTCTCAAGCAATCTGTTGCAGTTATTAAAAATGTTTTGGGATCTTCAACTGTATGCCTTACCTGCAAAAATTCGTTGGAGTCGATGGGGAAGATGCCTAGCGTTGTTGTCAGCTGTTGAGCAAGCTCATCAGCAGGACATGGACAATTGCCCCCATTGGTATTTAGGCTTGATGGTTGTCAACCCATTATCCCAGGGACGGGGCGTAGGCAGTCAGTTACTCCAACCGATTTTGCAACGGGCAAGTAACGAAGGTATGATCTGTTATCTAGCAACCTTTACAGAACAAGCCGTTCGCTTTTATCAGAAAAACGGATTTGAGATCGTACAAGTTCAGAAAATAACGCCCGATGCGCCCCCCTTCTGGACCCTGAAGCGAAACCCATAAGGCAACGCTAGAAGTTAACAACGCCTCACCTAAACCATGAGCTTAACGACTTACCCATACCTGCTCTTGCTGGAGAGTTCGACCCTGGCCTAAGACCGGCTCCTCCTCCCAGCTATGGTCTTCAAGGTGGCCAGGGCAATCCTTTACGATTCTATGGCTCTGATCACCTTGAAGAAGTTTAGTCATTGAAAATCAGTGAATACACTTGCATTAGTATGACACTACTGGAAGTAATTCTCAATATGCTGTCTTGACGAACTTATTGCTGTGCGCCTCTACCCCCCTCCTCAAAACTCGACAGAGTAGCGCAGACTCGCATTGATTCCGCGTGAGGGGAACCGGCGCGTCTCAAAATTACCCACGCGCTCCTGCGAAATAACAGAGAGATAATCGGTATTTAAGAGATTCTCAATCCCCAGGGTGAGGCGACCTGGACCTAACTTCAAACTGCTAATCAGGTCTAAAGTAACATAGCTATCGATATCAAAGGGGTCAACACCTTCATCAAAGGCGCGATCTCGATCCCCCACCAATAACAGCTGAAGTCGGTTGGTCCAGGCTGGTGTAGTGTCATTTTCCACATACAGCCCCACCTTGTAGGGAGCAACCGTCAAAGATCCCAGTGGTTCAAAATCACCATCGTCATCAATATCGTTTTCACCTTCATTCCAGCCAAAGGTGCCCCCAAATCGCCAAACATTGCTGGGCTGCCAGTCCAGGGTGGCCTCTACACCGTAATTGCGCTGCGGTGCCCGGTCTAAGACCGTACCGTTAACATCAGGATCGAACCTAAAGGCAGACCCTAAACTCGATTCGCTGTAGAACCCAGAGAGGCTGGCCTGGATATCCTCAAACTCAGCCCGCACGCCAATCTCAAAGTTATCCACTTCCTGAGGCTGAAAAAACAAATCAGTATCAGGGTTAAAGTCAGGCTCAGTACCTCCCAATGCCGAGCCTACATTAGGAATTGAAAAGCCCTGGGAGAAATTGGCAAACACTCCCACCTCAGGAATTGGTCGATAGAGCAGCCCAGCGTTAAACGACACATCGTCAAAGCTGCCACTGCCGCCGTTGCGCTCTCGGGGAAATCGAAACGCCAGCTGATACGGCTCTGCCGAGAAATCAATGTTTTCATAGCGAATACCGCCGCTGATCTGAAACTGGTCGCTAATATCCCAGCGAGCCTGGGCAAACAGACCTAGATTTTCCAGCTCATACAGAGGGAAAGCAGAAAACTCTTCAATCACGTTAAGCTCACGATTCTGATCAAAAGCCACCGGGTCAATAAAGGGCGCTCTGTTCTCGTTTTCTTCTTCAGAATAGTCCACACCCCACAGCACATTGGCCGAATTTCCCAAAGGCGTATCTATCTGGACACGGGTGCCTATCTCTGAGAACTCATTAATGTTTTGAAAAATATCGGGAAAGAAGTCGGGCAAGCCAAACTCTCTAATATCGCCAAATTCCTGCGTCACCGTCAGATCGTTAAGGAAAAACTGGACATCTAGCTGGGAGCCAAACACATCCCTGTGGCGATAGGTGAGATTTAATATGTGGCTAATGGTCTCAGGGGGGAATTCAAAATCAAACTCTCCTAAGAATATAGGTCTTGCCCGCTGGGTGCCTGGGATAGAAATAATAGACGTATCAGTCGTAAACTCAGTGTCTAGCTCATCTTTGAAAAAGCTATAGGTGGCACCTACTCGTTGGTTGTCGTCAATGTCATAACCGATTTTAGCCAATAGTCCTAGTCGATCAAACTCATTTAGGCCAGCAAACGGAATAATGCGATTGCCGTCAGGGTCAAATGTGGCATTCTTGATATCGTAGTTTATAGAAATGCGAGCGTCACCATCATCCCCGGCTGCAGCTACGCCAAGGCCGCCCGTATAACCAAAGCTACCGTCGTCACCCAGGTTAGTTAGTCCTGCAGTAACCCCAAAATCTGCGTTATAAACCACGCCCTCTTCCACCGGAGCGCGGGTAATCAGGTTAACGGTACCGCCTGTCGCTCCATCACCGTACAGAGCACTGGCTCCAGGCACTATTTCAATGCGCTCAAGGGAATCTGGGGAGATTGTATTCAGTTCAAAAAAGAGAGGGCCATTGGGGTTTTGTGGAACGCCGTCAACCAGGATCTGAGTGTTGCGCCCGCGCAAATTAAATCCACGGGTTTGTATCTGCAGCGGCGGCGGCGAAAACCCAGGTACCAGCTTGCCTAGAATGTCGGGTAAATTTCTGGTCAACTCCGCCTGCTGCTGAATCTCTTCTCGCTCAATTATCCTAACGGTGCGCGGCACGTCAACAATTTTCTCTTCTGTACGTGTAGCCGTCACAACAATGCGTAGGGTGTCCTCAGACTCATCAGCCGTCTCGTCTTCGGCCGTTTCTTCCTGATCATCTGGGGGTGATTGGGCTAGGGTAGACAGCCCATCAACCAAAACATTTTCCCTAGCATTACTCCCTAAAGACAGCTCCTCAGAAGATAGGCTATCCGCTAAACCAGGCTGCACAAGAGTACCTAACATCAAACCGGCTAGCAGATTGCTGCTAACCAGCTTATTTAAAATTGCCATGACGCCTCACACCTTAATTACTCACTGAAAACTAAATCCGTCAGAATACAGCCAGAGAGCATTTCACAGAAAGCTCTCACTCCAGACGCAGACAAGATTTAATTAAGAATTAGTATCAACTATAAAACCTTGCTGGGTAGATTTATGGTGGGTAGCGTCCTCGAAAGCTAGCATTTTTTTCGCTAGCCGATCTTTACCCCAATAAAATCACACTTAAAGTCTTAGGCTGAGAGTCTTAAGGGGAATTCTGGCAACCACGTTACAAGTACCCTGTAAGGCATTAGCCTTACTGAGTCGGCCATTATCTAATTCTCTTTAGATAAATACTGGGGGGCACCTTAAACTTCTTTTTGAACGCTGTAGTAAACGAACTACAGCGAGTGTAGCCAACGCTGCGGGCAATTTCCTGAATATTTAGACTGCCTGCCTGAAGCAGCTGACAAGCTCGTTCCATGCGCTGATCGTGCAGATAGTTAAAGACAGTGGTATTAAAGTTCTGTCGGAAGCCACGGGTCAGTCTAATCTCGCTCAGCCCCACTTGTTGAGCAAGCTTTGCCAGGGAAGGGGGAGCCGCCATATTTTGCATAAGAATATCTCTAGCCGCATAGATCCTCTCTATATCTTTTGCATTGTCTAAAACATTAGACTGGGGGGAACCGCCGAGCATCTGATTTAAACGTAAGGCGATCAGCTCTAACACCTTGCTCTCAAGATAAAGGTGACGAGCCAGTCCCTGATAAGGCCACTCTAAAATTTGTTGTAATATTTGTCTTTGAGCGGCGGTAATGGGGCTAGGATGATACAGAAGTTGAGTTTCAGGATGCTCTAAGGTTTTTCTGAGAGCGGTGGGAAATTCAGCGATGCGATCGCTAAACCCATACATTAACTCTGGTGAAACCTGTATATGAAAACGGCACAGAGGTTTTTCTGCTGGATACGTTTCAAATTCTCCAGTGTTTGGCAGGCGATAAAGATAGCTTTTTCCGGCAGCCTCTTCTAGTTCACCAGTTAAACCGTCATTGTCTACCTGACAACCGCCGGATAGATAATAGCAAAACGTCAGCGGCATGGACGTAGGATGATGTGAAATTTTATCGATATGGACATGACGCTTGACCAGATTTGTCAAATTCAGTGTCAGGCCTGGACGTACTTGAAGACTACGAAACCAGCCTTGCCCCAATACGGTGGGCATACGAGTAAACTGTTCTAACCCGTCCGTATATTCTGAAAGATGACCATTGACCCGACATTCTTGAATAATCGTGTCCACTTCCTGTCTTGTCAGAGTTTTAGCCATCGCAAAGCAGACATAACATTCTAATCAGTATGACACTATTAATAATAGTTCTCAATATAATAGCCAGTGGAATAGTCTATTAGTGCTTTACAACGGCGATTAAACTATTCAATTCTCTGCCGCTTGCTCTGACCCTAAACACGTTTCAATATCGATCAAAATCTGATTAGCCGCCAGAATACTGCGTCCCCCCGCCCAGACTGAGCCGGAAACTTCACACACAATGCCCTGTTCTACCGCATTTAGCGTTGACCATAGCGGGTCGCTAATAAAATCTGCCTTGGCAATGCTGCCGTCAAAAGCCGCATCATGCATCAGAAAAATAATATCACCGTCGATGGTGGCCAGATCTTCCTTTGATGGCTGGAGAGCATATTTCTTACTGTTTTCCTGAAATGGATTGCGCTTAAAGCCAAGGTCCTGCAAAATTGCCCCTGAAAAACTGTTGGCGGTGTAGGCCAAAACACCGCCGCTCCAGTGGGTAACCACTGACGCTGTTGTTGTCTGTGGCACCTGAGCTAGCTGAGATTTGACCGTATCCACACGCTGTTGATACTCGGCTAACAGCTCTTCCGCTTTTTCTAGCTGACTCAGGGCATCTGCATGGAGGAGAAAATATTGCTGCCAGTTACCATAGCGCCCGTTATCTCGGGAAAATACGGTGGGTGCTATGCGCGACAGTTTTTGATAAGAACCCGTTGCGATGACGTTTGACCCTAAAATCAGGTCTGGCTTTAGGTTGAAAATCGTTTCTATGTTGGGCTGAAAACCTTCACCTACCGATGCAATATCATTATTTACCTCTGGATAGATAAAGGACTTTGCCCGCTCGGGTCTGCCAATGGGAATTACATCCAGAGCAAATGCAGTATTTAAGGGGGCAGAGTCTAAAACAACAACTCGTTCCGGTGAGATAGGAACCTCAGTCGTGCCCATGGCATGCTCAATGGGACGCGTGGGGACGTTGGCAGAAGGCGGCGGCGGGGCTGACTGACAGCTTGCTAACAAGCCAACTGCAAATAATCCCAGTAGGCCATTAAGCTTAAAAGTCCGATTAGGTGAGGGCATGGAAAAAGAGAACGGGTAACAAGAAGAACGTTATCAAGGAGTGCTCCTAAACCATCCTATTCTCGCGTCTTTTAGCTCTTACTGAGCTGAATGTTCAAAGCCAATGCAGCATTAATGCTTAGGCTCAATGTCGATAGCTCTGAGACTGGGGATTAAAAAACCGCATAACCCAGCTAAAACCATCGCTAGAGAACAAAACGTATATAAAACAGCTATACCTGCACCTGGGCCTGTGCCAAAGCTAGCGTTAAGTAAATTAGACAGGGGTCGGCCTGATACTATGGCGGGCTCCAGCACCTGGTCTGCTAGAGGACCCGCCAGTAAAACAGCTCCAGCACTGACCACCTGAGTGACTAAATCTTTTGGTAATGACTCTCAGTATATGGCGCTGGAAAATTATGTTGAATAACCGTTATTTATTCACTGTTGTAGTCTTTTCCGTTTCTCCTGAGTACAAACATGTTTCAACATCAGACAAAATTTGATTAGCGGCCAAGATACTGCGCCCACCCAGCCAGACTCTATTAGAAACTTCACAAACAACACCTTGTCTCACTGCGTTCAGCATTGACCACAGCGGATCGCTGACAAAATCTTCCATAGCAATGCTGTCTTTAGAATCTGGATTATACATCAAAAATAAAACATCACCGTCGATGGCGGTTAGTTCTTCTTTTGAGAGTTTGAGAGCATAGTCGTCACTGGTATCCTGGAACAGATTTCGCTCAAAACCAAGATCCTGCAAAACTTCTCCTGAGAAACTGCTGCTGGTGTAGGCCAAAATGCCACCACTCCAGCGGGTCATAACCGATACTCTCGTATTTTGTGGCACCTGATCAAGCTTAGATTTTAATGCCTCAACTCGCCGGTGATAAGTGGTCAAAAGCTTCTCCGCTTGTTCAAGCTCGCCTAACGCCTCTGCATTGAAAAGAAAATACTCTTGCCAGTCACCAAAACGCCCATTGCCTCTGGTAAGTAAAGTGGGCGCTATACTCGATAGTCGTTGATAATAATAGGCATCAGTTCCGACTGTAGACCCTAAAATCAGATCTGGTTTCAGCTTGAGAATCGTCTCTAAATTAGGCTGTGAGCCTCTACCCACTGATGGGATGTCATGGATTACCTCTGGGTAAATAGGGGAAATCAACGCATCTGCTCGACCAACAGGCCTTACGTTTAAGGCTAATGCGGCATCCAAGGGGGCATAGTCTAAAACAACAACCCGCTTAGGTGAAACAGGAATTTGAGTCGTACCCATGGCATGTTCAATGGGTCGCAGGTCGATATCGGTCTCGGGGGACAGCGCGGTTGGCTGACAGCTTATCAACCAACCGCCGGTCATTAACCCGATCAATCCTCGGCGAAAGACGCTGGCCATGGGATTAAAATTCAAAATTGTAACGCACGCTCATCGTAATGCCAGGGGATGCAAACCGTCGATCATCCCTGCGGCCAACGCGTTCCTGAGTAACTGCATTAATGTAGTCATCGTTCAACAGGTTTTCAATCCCGAGAACTAAGCGACCTGGTCCCACCTGTAAACTGCTGATTAGGTCTAACGTTACATAGCTGTTAACTTCAAAGGAGTCAACGCCAGCATCAAAGGCGCGATCTCGATCGCCCACCAGCAGCAGTTGCAGTCGGTTGGACCAGCGGGGTGTAGTCTTATTTTCCACATACAGCCCTAGCTTGTAAGGAGGAACGCTGAGACCGCTTAACGCCTCAAAATCACCGTCATCGTCAGCATCGTTTTCACCCTCGGACCAGGTAAAGTTTCCGCCGAATCGCCAGACATCGCTGGGCTGCCAGTCAAGGGTGGCTTCTACACCGTAGTTTCGCTGGGGGGCACGCACTGTTTCAGTAAAGCCGGTATCCGGGTCAAATCGAAGGCTGGCTCCTAAATCTGACTCAGTATAAAATCCGGCAAGGCTTGCCTGAATAGTATTAAATTCTGCCCGTGCGCCAAGCTCAAAGTTATCCACCGACTGGGGCTGAAATAGTAAATCGTTATCAATGTCAAACCCAGATTGAGCACTGGAAAAGGCGGTACCCAAATTAGGAATTGAAAATCCCTGGGAGAAGTTGGCAAACACCCCTATTTCTGGAATGGGCTTATAGAGCAGTCCGGCATTAAACGAGACATCATCATCACTGCCGCTGCCACCCTGACGCTCACGAGGGTCCCTAAACGCTAGCTGGTAGTCATCTACTGAGAAGCTAATATCAGAGTAGCGCAGACCGCCACTAATCTGAAACTGGTCGCTAATATCCCAGCTTGCCTGGGCAAACAATCCTAGCTCATCAACTTGATAAGGAGGAAATAGGGAAAACTGGTCAATAATATTGAGTTCTCGGTTGGCATCAAAGGCAACTGGGTCAAGAAACGCGGCCGCCACCTCATTCTCTTCTTCAGAATAGTCTATGCCCCATAGCAAACTGGCAGAATTCCCCAGAGGCGTATCCACCTGGACGCGAGTCCCAATTTCTGAAACATCAATCAGATTTTGAAAAATATCGGGAAAAAAATCTGGTGGATCGCCTGCTCTTAAATCGTTAAATCTCACTGCTTGCTCAATGTCTTTGAGATAAAATTGAGCATCTAACTGAGAGCCAACTAAATCAGCATGACGATAGGTGAGATTGAGATTGTGGTTAATTGTCTCAGGCGGCTCGTCGTAGTCAAAGTCTCCTAAAAACAGTGCTCTGGCCACCTGAGTGCCTTCCTCAGTCGTTACAGCTGTGTCGGTTGTAAACTCCGTAGTTATGGTGTTTCTAAAAAAATTATAGGAAAGTCCCAAGCGCTGATTATCGTCAAAGTCATACCCTACCTTGGCGAGCAGTCCCAGACGGTCAGCATCATTGATGCCGCTAATGGGAATAATCCGGTTGCCGTCAGCATCAAACCTAGCATTTTCGACGTCGTAGCTAATGGAAAGACGGCCATCAAACCCATCTTCTGCACCAGCCACCCCCAGGCCGCCCGTATAGCTGATGCTGCCGTCATTATCTAAATTGGTCAAAGAGGCGATTACGCCAAAGTCTGCCTCATAGGTAACTGCTCCCTCGGCAGGAGCGCGGGTAATGATGTTAACAATACCGCCAGTGGCTCCATCACCGTAAATGGCGCTCGCTCCAGGCACCACCTCAATGCGCTCAATCGAGTCGGTTGCAATCGTATCAAATGCATCGACACCAGGGCCATTGGCATTTTGAGGAACGCCATCGACTAACACCAGTGCATTACGCCCGCGCAATGTAAAGCCACGGGTTGCCGACTGTAGGGCAAACGCACACATATCTTAATCATAGATGTAAGGATTGAGTCCATTAGTTTTAGGATGACGATGCCCTCTAGCAATCTAGGTGCATCGAGCCATGTCGAGTCAATCAATATCATTGCTCAAATCTCATTTCGAG
>JBCCXQ010000041.1:0-29745 GCA_039191365.1 Cyanobacteria bacterium P01_F01_bin.13
CGGTGGTTTCAATCACCCTAATTAAGACGGAGATAACAAAAATGAAAACTCGTGCAATCCAACTGTTTTTGGGTCTGGGCGTTGCAGCTGCAGTTGCTGCCTGCGGTGGCGCTTCAGATACGGTAAAAGATGCTACAGATGCCGCTGGTGACGCAGTAGATGCCACTGGCGAAGCCGTAGAGGCGGCTGGGGATGCGGCTGGGGATGTCGCTGGCGATGCAGTAGACGCCGCTGGGGATGTTGCTGGCGATGCAGTAGATGCGGCTGGAGATGTCGCTGGTGAAGTCAAGGAAACCGTTGAAGATGCTGTAGACGACGCTAAGGATGCGGTTACCGGCGAAGGCGGCGAAGGCGGCGAAGGTGGTGAAGGCGGCGAAGGTGGTGAAGGCGGCGAAGGCTAGCGTCTAAGCTAACAGGATCTTCTAAACGCTTAACATCTGCATAAAACATGGAGACCTTCTGACATAGAGTTCAGAGGGTCTCCATGTTTATGGATGTATGGACTACGCTCAATGGCATAAGATTCAATGTTGGCCATATGATTGATCCACATTCCCACCGTTGAATGATTACAAACTCCTGAAAAATCTACGCATTGGGGGTGAAAGAAAGCCCTACAATAATTTGGATTTATTGATCTGGGTGCCGTTCCAGATTTGTCCTTGATTTTCCCAACGCCCGCTTATGCCTCGCCGCAACGACCTCAACAAGATTTTGTTAATTGGCTCCGGTCCGATTGTTATCGGTCAGGCTTGCGAGTTTGACTATTCAGGAACGCAAGCTTGTAAAGCTCTACGGGAAGAGGGATATGAAGTGGTCCTAATCAACTCTAATCCGGCCACGATCATGACTGATCCAGAAACGGCGGATCGCACTTATATTGAGCCCCTCACCCCTGAGCTAGTAACTCGGGTGATTGAGCAGGAAAAACCCGATGCGCTACTGCCCACCATGGGCGGTCAGACCGCTTTAAACATTGCGGTGACTTTAGCTCAGGATGGGGTTCTGGCTCGTCACAATGTGGAACTGATTGGGGCGAAGTTAAATGCCATTGAAATGGCGGAAGATCGCCGTCTCTTTAAGGAGGCTATGGAGCGCATCGGTGTCGGTGTGTGCCCTTCAGGGTTGGCAGAAACCATGGACCAGGCCGAGGCAATTGCTAACGACATTGGCACCTATCCATTGATTATTCGACCGGCCTTTACCCTGGGGGGAACCGGTGGCGGCATTGCCTATAACCAGGAAGAATTTGAAACCATAGCAAAGTCGGGGCTAGATGCCAGTCCGGTCTCGCAGATTTTGATTGAGAAGTCGCTGCTGGGTTGGAAAGAGTACGAGCTAGAAGTGATGCGGGATCTGGCCGACAATGTGGTGATCATTTGCTCCATCGAAAACCTGGATCCCATGGGCATCCACACGGGGGACTCGATCACGGTAGCTCCGGCCCAAACCCTGACGGATAAGGAATATCAGCGGTTGCGGGATGCTTCGATCAAGATTATTCGGGAAATTGGGGTGGAAACGGGGGGCTCCAATATCCAGTTTGCCGTTAATCCCGATACGGGGGAAGTCATCGTTATTGAGATGAACCCTCGGGTATCGCGCAGCTCGGCCCTGGCGTCTAAAGCAACCGGATTCCCCATTGCAAAATTTGCCGCCAAACTAGCGGTGGGCTATACCCTGAGTGAAATTTCCAATGACATCACCCAAAAAACCCCTGCCAGCTTTGAACCTACCATCGACTATGTAGTCACCAAGATTCCTCGGTTTGCCTTTGAAAAGTTTCCGGGGAGCGCACCGCTACTGACGACCCAAATGAAATCGGTAGGGGAAGCCATGGCCATTGGTCGCACCTTCCAGGAGTCGTTTCAAAAAGCCCTGCGATCGCTAGAAACGGGCCGCGCCGGTTGGGGTTGCGATCGCAATGAAAAGCTACCCACTATTTCCAAGGTCCGCTCCAGTCTCCGCTCCCCCAACCCAGACCGGATTTTTGCGCTGCGTCACGCCCTACAGTTGGGCCTTAGCTCGCAGGATATTTACGAACTAACCGCCATCGATCCCTGGTTTATCGACAAGCTACAGGATCTGCTGGTTACGGAAAAATGGCTTAAACGCACCCCCTTAGAGGCCATTACCGCTGAACAAATGATGGCGGTAAAGCAACAGGGCTTTAGCGATCGCCAAATTGCCTATGCCACCAAAACCGACGAAGACCGGGTGCGTACTCAGCGCAAGGCTTTGGGAGTCATCCCTGTCTATAAAACCGTTGATACTTGTGCAGCGGAATTTGAAGCCTACACGCCCTATTACTATTCCACCTACGAATCTGAAACAGAGGTGAAACCCTCAACTCGACGCAAGGTGATGATTTTAGGCGGTGGCCCCAACCGCATCGGTCAGGGTATTGAGTTTGACTACTGCTGCTGCCATGCCTCCTATGCGCTGCAGGCCAATGGGTTTGAAACCATTATGGTCAACTCTAACCCGGAGACCGTCTCCACCGACTATGACACCAGTGACCGCCTTTATTTTGAACCCCTAACAAAAGAGGATGTGCTCAATATTATTGAGGCTGAAAATCCAGAGGGGGTAATTATCCAGTTTGGCGGACAAACTCCCCTAAAGCTGGCGGTTCCTCTCCAGGCCTATCTTTCCAGTGCGCCTGAGGTGAGTGGCACCTCGATCCAAACCCAAATATGGGGGACGTCTCCCGACTCCATTGATACCGCCGAAGATCGGGAACGGTTTGAAAAAATCCTCTGGGATCTAGACATCAAACAGCCTCCCAATGGCATTGCCCGCAGCTACCAGGAAGCCTTGGAGATCGCTCAAAAAATCAACTACCCCGTAGTGGTTCGTCCCAGCTATGTACTGGGGGGGCGGGCCATGGAAGTGGTCTACTCTGACCAGGAGCTAGAGCGCTATATGAATACGGCGGTGCAGGTGGAACCAGACCATCCCATATTGATCGACCGATTTTTGGAAAATGCCATTGAGGTCGATGTGGATGCCATTTGCGATCGCGCCGGCCAAGTTGTCATTGGTGGCATCATGGAACATATCGAGCAAGCAGGTATTCACTCTGGGGACTCCGCCTGTTCGCTACCCACAATTACCCTCAGCAATCAAGCCCTCACCATCATGCGTGACTGGACTGTCAAACTTGCCAAGGCGCTGCAGGTAGTTGGCTTGATGAATATTCAGTTTGCAGTTAAGGATAACGACGTCTATATCCTAGAAGCCAATCCTCGTGCCTCCAGAACGGTACCATTTGTGTCCAAGGCTACTGGTATTCCCCTGGCCAAGACAGCCGTATTGATTATGTCCGGACAAACCTTGGCCGAATTGGGAGTTACCCATGAAGTGATCCCCAAACATATTTCGGTCAAAGAAGCCGTCCTACCCTTTAACAAATTTCCCGGTACCGACACTCTCTTAGGTCCAGAGATGCGTTCAACAGGTGAAGTCATGGGCATTGACATCGACTTTGGCCGTTCTTTTGCCAAAGCAGAGTTGGCCGCAAGTCAAGCGCTGCCACTCAAAGGAACTACATTTATTTCCATGAATGATCGTGAGAAAGAAGCCGTAGTCCCCATTGCCAAAGAACTTTCAGAACTAGGGTTCCAACTTATTGCCACTGCTGGCACACAGAAGATACTACAAGCCCATGGTTTAGACGTTGGCTTAGTATACAAAGTCCACGAAGGCCGCCCCCATGTTATCGATGCCATCAAAAACAAAGAGATTCAGCTGATTATCAACACGCCGACTGGGGCTACAGCCCAGGAAGATGATCGGATGATTCGACGCACGGCCCTCGACTACAAAATTCCAACCATTACTACCCTTGCAGGCGCTCGAGCCACCATTGAAGCCATTCGTTCACTACAAAAGCAAACTCTCGCTGTTAAAGCCTTGCAAGATTATCTTGCTTAAGACCACTGCTCCACAGTCTCGCACCTGGCGCTACTGAGGCTGCACCTTTTCAAATATTTGATATAACAAAGCGGCCTGCTCGAATTCAAACAGACCGTTATAAGTTTAGGCGTTGCAGATTTCTATGCGTCAGCCCTAATCCCTATTGTTGTTTCGGTTGCTGCGGTTACGGCTCCAGCGCTTCTGGCGATGCTTTGCAATTGCCTTACGCTTTAGCTTTTCAGCAGGTGTCTCAAAGTAGCGATGCTTTTTCATGTCTGAAAAAATGCCCGCCTGTACAACCTTACGCTTAAATCTTCGTAATGCTGATTCAATACCTTCATCATCCCCAAGGATAACCTGGGCCATAATATTCTCCTTTAACGACAAAAATGGGGCAGACTAACTGCCCCATGATAGAACAGGGTTGAGTGCCAAACACATCAACCAGGTTGGCAAGACTTGAAATTAAAAGCGACCGCCACCGCCGCCGCCACGCTGCTCACGGGGACGAGCCTTATTCACTCGTAGGTCCCTACCCATCCACTCTGCACCATCTAAGGCCTCAATAGCGGCAGTTTCTTCGTCTTCCGAAGACATTTCTACAAAGGCAAAACCACGGGGGCGACCAGTTTCACGATCAGTGGGTAGATGGACACGCTGGACTGTTCCATACTCGGCGAAGACAGCATTAATGTCATCACGAGTAGCATCGTAGGACAGATTTCCAACATAAATGGACATAGAGAATCTCCTAAGTTTGATTTGCAACGAGTTATACGGGAGATCCCTCTAGGATCAAATCGAAGTCGAAATTGAACTGGTCGAGTTGAACTGTGAGCGTAATCGTACCGAAAACTGGACGTTACCAAGTGTAGCAACGTATTGCCATAAAACTTTAGCATACCTTCCTGGGTACTGATTTCAATTCTTAAGAATTGACTTTACTTACTTTCCCAAAGCCCTAAAATGACTGGTATGCATGGCATAAGCACTGCCATAAGCTAGAGTACCCTACCTATTTATTAGCAATTAAAATACATGTCCAATTGAGCTGTCAGATCAGCTAATGAAGTTGATAACAGATCAAATACTGATAACTGGCTAGGATAGTAGGTTTTGACTAAATGCTGGATAGTTTCATCATTTGAGGGATTAACACCGCTAATAGTATCAGCCACCTTATCTGCTAAACGGCCGCTACCGGCGACGATGGTAACCCGTCTACCCAGCTCCAGATTAAGTCTTAAATCTTTGAGGGATACTTGACCACCGTTAATCAGCAGGGTCATGGATGGAAAATGTCCAGCCAAAACAGACGAAAATTTGGCTAACCATCGAGATTCGCTTCCCCAATTTTCACCAGGTACTAAAAAAAAATGGGTGTGATGAGGTTCAAGCGCGACAGGAGGATATTTCTTATCGTAGGGGGTTTGTGGTCTATGGCCACCATTGGGAATAATCACCCTATTTAAGGGTGCTACACCTACTAAATTAAACTGACCGCTCACATGATGGCGTGCTTGACCCATCATGTGAATAACTCCAGCATCTGTACCGCCGTCTAACACGGTAATACCTAAGCGTTCTGACAGTATTGCCAACGCACTATTAAAAAACTGTAGTAATTTTTCCTGAGATTCAGGGGTCATATTGCTAGCTCCACCAATCACCAGCAATGTTGGTACAGGGCCTTGTAAACCCACTGTCGATAATGCTTTTGCATAACCTGTACCATCGATCACTTTCAAGATCCTGGCCAGCTGCCCATTGGGAAACGTATATTCAACGAGTCCATTGGCTGATGTTTTGGGCATTTCATATATCTCTTAACAAAAGTGGTCGAACGGCCGCGCCTATTACCCCACTTACACCCTCAAAATACCCCTATTTCTGTAAAACCGATGCAAGTTTATCGAGAAAATAGCTTGTTTTTAAGTATGTGCGCTAGGCATACGCACAACATTACAGAGAACTACGGCCATGGGGAAACATTACACAAATGCTCTTCCTTTTATTGAATTCGATTAAACCGAATCATATCCAGAATTTCAGCTTTTGTGGAATAAAACTACAGAACCTCTGTTTTCATCAGACTTATGCCAACCGAGCCTGGGCCCGCTCAACATACTTTGAGAACACATCCCAACCGTGATATCCACCGTTGACTAATTTACGTACTCGTCGCCAGTCACCATCGCGAGCAGCTGTAGCCACACTGCGCTCTTTAAAGTAGCAAGCCAGAACTTGGGCTGATACTTCCGGATCCATTGCCAGGTCTGGATTTCCCTCTAGATCCACACCCAACTTCTCGCCATAGGTTTTGTAGTTAGCTCGACCCGTCAGCTGAATGTAGCCACGACCATGGTATTTAACCCCATCCCCAGGCTTGACATTTCCCAGGTCTGCACGGTCTTCATAGCGTTTCCAATAGCTCTCCCCACCCCATTCATGAACCGGTTTGAATCCTCCAGTCTCAATGCGAATAGTGGCTAGCAGACCAATGAGGACTGATTTATCTGAAATATCGTATTTTTTCATAGCTGTCAAAATACCTGGCAGATAAACTTTGCAGTCCTCTAAGGAACACTCTAAAACCTGAGACACTTCATCTGGAGTGATGAGTTGAGGTCCCGCAGCCGTAGAGCCCCCATTTGTTTGGGTACCGCTTTCCAAAACACTATTCTGCTCAGTCAAGATTGTTTTTAGAGCCTGGAAGTCAACTTTTTCCTCCCATTCCAGGGCATGCTGCCCCAGCGGTGGCAGGCTACTGGATGATTTGATGGTTTTGGTGGACGTTGATGCTGGACGGGGCGAGCGTCGAGCGGACGTTGATTTAGGAGGGGACATGAAGGACTGTACCCCGGTTAGATCTTCGGATACAGCAGCACTATCCTCGGAACTCTCTGACTCAGCGGGTGGCATTTGGATATCCAGTAGTTCTCCTGAGTAGGTGCTGTCTACTGGAGCAGGCTGCTGGCTAGCCTGTTGTTCAGCCAGACGAGCCTTTTCGAATTCCAAACGCTGGGCCTGCTCTTCTAGCTCCTGATTAAGTCGCATTAGGGCTTTTTCAGCATTGTTTGCAGCCTCTTCAGCGTCTTCCTTATCTTCCTCTTGTTTCTCCTCTAGACGGGCAACAAACCCTTCTACATCCTTTTGGATAAATTGTTCTACCCGCTGAGCAAAGGTTTTGTAGGCATCTTCGTGAATTTTAAATTTGCGATAGGGGCCAGCGAGCTGCATGAACTGCCAGCCCTCAATTTTCATGCTTTCGGCTGTACTACGATAGTTGCGGTACTTGTCGCCATGGCCAAAGAATTCCTCTACAGCAGCAGAAATAGCCACCGCCTGACTGACAATAAATGCCGCTGTAGTAATGGTCCGTTCCAGGTTTTGATTGGCGGGATTTCTAAATCCCACCATGGCTGGAACAAGCACACCGCCCACAATGGTGATCATGCGCAGCCGGAAGTGTTGGTTACGCTCCTTAGTGGCTCGCCCTTCTAGCCACATCACCTGATCTAACCAACGATTTTTAAGAAATTCCTTACGTAAATCTGAGACATCAAGCTTATCGATCAATCCCCCCAGGGTTTGCTTGAGATAATCGTTGTAAGCATTTTTCTTGGCCATACTATTTTGCTTAGATGCGATAGGAAATCAAATTTAAGAGAATTAAAATTCAAATTAAGAACAGCTGGCGATACGAACCACAATAGATAACAGTGTTACATCTTTCTAAAGGCTACCCCATTGGCTTAAAGCTTTAGCATCTAAGCTCTTTACAAGATTTCAAGTTTTAGTTATTGGACACAAGCAACCAATAAATTACATAGGATAAAGCGCAACTCAACGGTACATGCGTCAGCTTTGTAATCTAACTTTTCAATTTATAAAAATTAACTTACAAAGGGTTGATTGCGATTAAGCCAGTAGGACCACTGTCGATACAGTATAAATTCCATCATTTGGAGAAGCGTAAAGTTTTGATAAATGGTATCTACTTACTTGGTAAATATTACTGGGCTCTCGATATGCAGCTAAGAATCAATCAGCTGATTCAAAAGAGCTTTAGCGATTTTCGGTTGGTCGGCTGGAGAGCTTTTAGCCTATTAACCCGAGGAATTTTATAAATAAATAATTGTTTTAGGAGACAAGAACTTAGTGAAATTGCTTAGATGGAAGTACTTGCTCCAAAGTAGTTCACCAGAAAGCTTAGTTGGCAAGAGGGGGTAAGGGGAGGTGGCCTGAGTTGAGGTTTGTGAATAGGTAATAGGTTTTATTTTTGACAGATTGTTTATCCACTGATTATCCACTAGCTTCTATGGATTTAACGCTAGAGAAACTTGAGCCAGAATATAAGTCAACATTTGAAAACTGTACGTTACAACCGGATACAGAACCTACGATTAGGGGCATTGTTGGCCGGATGGTGCAACTAAGAGCGCACTACGAAGCCATTGAAAAGGCTACTGCAGTACCTTGGTGGTTTGCCGGCATTTTGCACTATAGCGAATGGAATTTTCGCGAACCAGCTCAATTTGAGCGTCAGGCAATCGATGTCCTTATTGCTAAAAAGTACCATCAGGCCAAAACCCGGACCTTAGGTGCATTCCTATGGGGATTTGACCTGTGGAACGGGTTTCGAGGTGGGGCAGGCAAAGAGTCGAGCTGGGTATGGGGCGGCACAAATGTTCTCGGGCAGAAGACATCTCGCATTGGGGCTGCGGCAATTGTGCGATATCTGCAAATGCAGAAACTGATCGATATCGGCAACCCAAAAATTACCACCGAACTGCTAGTACTCACAGATACCATCTTCAAAACCGAGCCTGAACAAAGTTTTAAGCTATCGGATAGTGACAAAATACGGGTGTCTGCGGGAACCCGTTTGGAGTTACTTCAAGATGATCCAGACACAGGCAACCATGTAAAAATTCGCATTCCCGATGGAGTGCTCATAGGCCAGCAGGATCGGATGGACTGGTATGTCTTTACTCAGCATATTCAAATAGAGGGAACCGAACCCAACAATAAACCTAAGGATCCCCCAGTGGAACCAGAAACTACAATTGCAGAGCCGGACCGGGGTCGCCCCATCACCGTACCTAAATTAGGTACGGTCTATTTAGGTGAGCCAATTTTGACCAATGGTCACTTTAGTTGGGCCGAAGCGACTAAAAATGGTAGCCGCATTCCTGTAGATGAGAATGTAGTCAACGGTATTCTCAAAATTGCCGAAGCGATGGAAGAAGTACGAGACTACCTAGGAGGGCGTCCTATTACCGTCAACTCCTGGTATCGTGACCCGGCTTCCAATCGCAGAGCTGGTGGAGCCAGCCGTTCCCGACATCTCTCGGGGGACGCGGTCGATTTTGTAGTGCAGGGTATTTCTCCGCCAGAGGTAAACCGTAAGTTAGAACCGTGGTGGCGAGACCGTGGTGGTCTGGCAAGCGCTTCAGTTTTTACCCACATTGACGCGCGGGGATACCGGGCTCGATGGAGCTATGGTTTCTAATCATCTATTTTTAATCTGACGGAAAATCTCATGGCAAACCCCTCTTCCTCCCTACAGGATGTTTTTATTTCCTACGGCAGGGCAGACAGCCGATTGTTTGCACAACAAATTAATGACTGTCTTGTTAAAACTGGGCTGGAGGTATGGTTTGATTTTGACGATATTCCCCTAGGTGTGGACTATCAAAGTCAAATCAATGACGGGATTGAAAAAGCTGATAACTTTCTCTTTATAATTTCTCCCCATTCTGTTAATTCGCCCTACTGCGCCAAAGAAATTGAGCTGGCATTAGCCTGTAACAAGCGGATTATTCCACTGTTGCATGTTGAAGAGATTAGCCATGAAGCCTGGCAGCAGCGTAACCCAGGGTCCAATATCAGCAGTTGGCATGCTCTCAAAGAAAAAGGGATGCATAGTAGTTTCCCAAATATGCACCCCGAAATTAGCAAGATCAACTGGGTATATTTTCGTGAAGGTATTGACGACTTTGATACAGGAATTACTGGATTGCAGGCAATTTTGGCTCGTCATCAAGCCTATGTACACCAGCATACTCAACTGTTGCTCCAGGCTCTGGAGTGGCAACGTCGGCAGCGTCAGACAAACTATCTGGTAACTGATGAGGAAGAACTGACCGAGGCAGACGTATGGTTAAATACTCGCTTCACAGACGAGCAGCCGCCCTGTTTACCCACCGACTTGCACTGTGAATTTATCACTGAGAGTCTAAAGGCTGCAAACGACCAGATGACTCAGATCTTCGTATCCTACAGCGAAGAGGATATGTCAATTCAAGAAAAGGTGCGTAAGCGCCTAATGCGTGAGGGATTTACCGTTTGGATCAACACGGTGGATATTCCTACAGCAACAGACTTTCGGAAGGCAATTAATAGCGGCATTGAAAAGGCCGATAATATTGTTTTCTTACTGTCTTCCAACTCTCTGGTCTCTCAGTATTGCCAACAGGAGCTGACCTACGCCCATCGTTACCACAAACGAATTATCCCACTGCTGGTGCAGTCCATGGATGTGGCAATGTTGCCCAATGAGCTGCAAACGCTCCAGTTTATTGATTTTTCATCTCTGGCATCTGATATCCATTTTGATCGCGCTGTGGCTGAACTTATTCGCACCCTACGCAGTGCAGAAGATTATGTGAAACACCATAAGCAACTGTTAGTGAAGGCACTAGCGTGGGAGCGTCAGGGGCGCGATCGCAAGTTTCTACTCCGATCTGGAGACTTTACTGCAGCCCAAACCTGGCTATCGGAACCCAGCCCAGTCGGTAGTTCTCCCACCGATCTCCATACAGCCTACATCAAGGCCAGCCAGGGGGTTAACCAATTCTATGATGCCTTCATCTCCTATGGTCGAGTCGATAGCAAGGCCTTTGCAACGGATCTTTGCCAGCAGCTAAATAACCACGGGTTTCAGGTGTGGTTTGACCAAAACGACATTCCCCTGGGCGTAGACTTTCAAGAACAAATCAAGGATGGGATTGAAAAAAGCCACAGTTTTATATTTATCATTGCGCCCCACTCAATTAATTCCCCCTACTGTGCCAAGGAAATTGCCCTGGCCCTGAAATACAACAAGCGGATTATTCCTATTTTGCATGTGGAAGAAATTAATTATTCCACATGGAAAATCCGAAATCCCGAATATGGTGAGGAGCAGTGGCAGGCATATAAAGCAGCAGGCAAGCATTCTAGCTTCCCTAACATGTCCTCTGGTATCGGCAAAATTAACTGGCTCAATGCCCGTGAAGGCATAGATGATTTGACCATTGCCATTAATAAACTGGTGACGTTATGTCAGCATCATGAGAACTATGTCCACCAGCACACTGAGCTGTTGATCAGTGCTCTGGCCTGGGAACGGCATCAGAATCAGGCGTCATACCTACTGATGGGAGAAGATCGATTAAGGGCTCAAACCTGGCTGATGACAGAGTTTACCAATGAGCAACCCCCTTGTAACCCTAGCCTGTTGCAGTCAGAATTCATTACAGAAAGTATCAAGGCCGCTGATGGCGGTATGACCCAGGTTTTTATCTCCTATTCCGAAAAAGATTTAACAACAAAAGAGATTGTTCGCTACCACTTACTCCAGGCAGGGGTTACGGTCTGGACCAATACGGTTGATATTCGTATGGGTGAAGATTTTGAAGTGGCGATCCAACGCGGTCTAGAAGAGGCGGATAATATTGTCTATTTGATTTCCCAGGCATCCCTAGCGTCAGAATATTGTCAAGAAGAAATTCACCAGGCATTAGGCCTTAACAAACGAGTGATTCCCATGCTGGTGGAGGAAGTCAATCTAAATCTGATACCGGACATCATTCGTAAGATTCAGTTTATTAATCTCGCAGATAATCAAGCATCTGTCGATTTAGAAAAAGATATAGCAGAGCTGTTACGTGCCATTCGGCGAGATGCTCCGTACCACAATCAACACAAACGGCTTTTGGTACGGGCGCTTAAGTGGGAACGACAAAAACAAAATCCCAGCCTACTGCTACAGCGTCAAATACAAGAGACCTATTTGGCCTGGGCTCAAACCGCAAAGACTCGAACAATGAACGGGGCTTTACCACTGCAGCTAGCATTTTTAGATGCCAGCCAAAAGCAGTCTCCAGACCAAACTTTAGGGGCATTTTTTATCCATCACATCGATGACTTTGACTTCTCTCAACGGCTGAATGAAACCCTGTTAGTCCAGGGTAAAAGTGCCTGGCTATCGCCTGAAGGATCGGCCGGAGAAACTGACCGGCTAGACGATACCCATCAGCTGATTGACAACACCGAAACGGTCCTTTTTGTACTCTCCCCCAGTTCTGTGCGGTGTCAGGCCTGTCTAGATCAGCTAGCCTATGCCCAATCACAACAGAAACGGATCCTACCCGTGATTTATCGAGATGTGGTGAAGTCCACTCTACCAGAGGGCGTTGAGTCTTTGACCTGGAGTGATTTTCGACGGCATGACGGGGACTTTCTGGTGAACTTTGGAGAATTGTTCCGGGCATTGGAAAGTGATCCCTATCATGTGCGATCGCACACACGCCTTTTAGTCAAAGCCGGGGAATGGGATGCCGCCCATCGAGACGATAGCTTTTTGCTACGGGGGAATGATCTGGCCGAATCGGAGCGTTGGCTACAGCAGGTAGGCAAGAAGACGCCTCCGGTAACGGCCCTACAGAAAACCTATATCAAGGCCAGTCAGGCTCTGCCGTTTAAGAGAATCAAGGCCCGTTCTGTGGCCCTGGCCACGGCGGTGACAGCAATTGCCGTAGCGGCCGTACGACTGTTTGGAGGACTGCAGCCCCTGGAGACCTATGCCTACGACCAGTTGTTGCGGCTACGCCCCGACGAGGCTGAGCAGGATGAGCGGCTGCTGATCGTTAAGGTAGATAGCCCCAGTGGCGAATGGCTCCGCCAACAAATGATTGACGATCGTTATGAACCTGGCATTGGCACCATTCCTGACAAGGCCCTTTCAGAGACAATTAGGGTACTCAACAGCCACGGTGCGCGTTTGATTGGGGTCGACTTTTTTCGTGATTTTCCGGCCCAGGGAGCCCTCGCCAACGATCTTGCTTGGGTAGATAATCTGTTTGGCATTTGTAAGACAGCTAGCGAGCAAGTCGGCGATATTGGGAATGAGATGCCTGAGTCTCGGGTAGGATTCGCCAACTTCCTATTGGACAGTGGCAAAATTATTAGACGCCATTACTTAACCCAGCAGGTTGCAGGCGAGAGTCGTTGTGTTTCCGAGGAATCCTTTAGTCTATTGCTGGCCAGGACTTACCTGGAAACTGAAGGGATTGCCTATGAAAATACTGGAGACGAGCAGACCATCGGCACGATCACCCTAGGAGATGTGAGTCTCCCAACTATTGATAGTAATGGCACCGGGTACAGTGCTTTGACAGAAGATATGGCGGGGTGGAGTAGCTTGTCTGATTACCAAACCCTGATTAATTTTCGCACCTATGACGAGCCAGAGTCCCAAGGACAGGGCTCTCGACTAAAGGATTTTGCCCAGCAGGTTTCCCTGCAATCCGTGATCCAGGACAATGTGGATCCTGACCTGATTCGTGATCGCATCGTCCTAATTGGCTATACCGACTTTAGCGATCGCAACTCTGATGATTTCAATACCCCCTACGGAGATTCCATTCCCGGGGTATATCTCCATGGACAAATGATCAGTCAGCTGGTGAATACGGCTTTGGAAGATCGACCCCTGATCCGCTGGTGGCCGTTTGTAGGAGAAGCGGGCTGGATTCTGCTGTGGTGTGGTGTGGGAGGTATCGTCTTTTGGGGATTTGTGAGACCAGTGCCAGTCCTGATCGCTGGCATTGGCACGGTCAGCCTACTCACCTTAGCTTGCTATGGTTTCATGGTAGGTCCAGTGATTTGGGTACCTTGGGTACCAGCACTGATTGGCTGGGGCATTACCGGCAGTGCAGTGGGCTACATGACCTATCGCTTACGTAAAGGGTAACTACCATGTTTCAAGCGTTCAAGAGGGTACGACCAAAACCACCCAAGTTATCTAAAAAACAAGATCGCGTTTGGCATCGCCGTCTTGTTCTCGCCATTACCTTGACCTTAGGTATGGGCATTGTTGAACCTGCCCTCAACCCGCCTGCGGCAGAAGCCGCATGTTTTTTTTGGCAGGCCTGCGCTCGCCGTCGAGGACAGGCTACAAATACCCGCGCTGGGGGCAAACGCACAGGTCGGATTATTGGCGGTAACGATGCCACTATTCCCTATGTGATCTCACCCCGTAATGCTTGGATTCGAGAGCCTAGTCTCAATCACCCCTATACGATCCGTTGGAACCTGGTTGAGGGAGTTAATAGCTACACTGTTAGGCTCTGGCGTTGGACCTTTGAACGCGACCAGCCCGACCAGACCCTGTGGCAGCTTACCGTTACGGATACTAATCAGATCTCATTTCCACGACAGGTATCTCTAGAGCCAGGAGACTACTACTCGATTGAAATTGTTACTGATACAGGCATATCGTCTAACCTGGATGACGGATATTACCAATCAGGCTTTCAGCTACTGTTTGAAGAAGATTATGAAGTGTTGCGATCGCAGCTAACAGAAGTTACTCCTATAGTGGCGGCAGATGCTACCCCCACAGCGGGAGAGATCATAGAGGAAGCGGCCCTGGCCACAGCTGGCGTTTTCTTTCTCGAAGAAATGTATGCTGATGCCCTAGCCGTTCTCCAGCCGTTAACAGAACATTCCACTGCCTCCAATTTGGTGTATACCGCCCTGGGTGATACCTACAGCCAAAGCGGCCTCAATCAACTAGCCATTGCCGCCTATGAACAAGCCCTCAAGTTGGCCACCGATAGCAGCAATTATGATCTCCTCAGTGAAGCCATCATTCGAGTCAATTTAGCTGATGTTTACGCCACCCTAGGTTTATTTGATAATGCGCTTGAAGAACTGCGCGATGCCCGCAAAGCCTACGAAAAACTTCAAGAAGAAACAGAAATTGCCAGATTAGACCGTCGCATCCAAATAATTGACTCCCGTTTATTGAGGCAAAGTGAAACGGAGTCTACCCCTTAAGGCATTTGCCAAAAAAATAGCCCACTGCCCACTGCCCACTGCCCTTCCTAACCCAATACCACCCGTCATTTTCGATTTGCCCCCATCGAGTTCCCTTTATTTGCCCCCGTCATGTTTTGTCTACTCCATCGTCATTACGTTCTAGTCTTAGTCACTTTGCTCGGGCCTACCCTGGCCACTACAGCTCAAGCCCAGTCCATCACCGCAGCAGACCCTGCCACCACTGTTGAACAGATTGAAAGTCTCTACCAAATCAATGGCGGTAATCTCTCCGGAGACAGCACCACACTTTTTCACAACTTTGATCAGTTTGGTCTACTCACAGGAGAATCAGCCCTATTTAGCAACCCGGTTACCGTCCAAAATATTATTAGTCGAGTCGGCGGTGGCGATCCCTCTATCATTGACGGCCTGCTAACAGCCAATGGTAACGCCAATCTTTATCTGGTCAATCCAGCGGGTGTACTGTTTGGAGAGAACGCACAACTTGATCTGAGTGGTTCATTTTCTGCCTCAACAGCGACCGGGTTGACCTTCGGCACCGAACTATTTGACACGCTCAGCACTAATGAATTTAGTCTCTTTACAGGGGCACCAACGGGCTATGTATTTGGCAATGAGAATGCCAGCGCAGTTATCAATACGGGCAATCTCTCGGTCGCTCCAGAACAGTCCCTGACTCTGCTGGGCGGTCAGGTGATCAATACAGGACAGCTCTCGGCTCCCAACGGTGAGCTTTTAGTCATGGCTGTCCCTGGAGAGAACCTGGTGCAGCTGAGTCAAACTGGCTCAATACTGGAGTTAGCGCTAGAGACCCTGCCCGATGAATTTGCCCAACCAGCATCAGCCTTTACCATCTCAACGGTCCCTGCGCTACTGACTGGAGCAGCGGCGCTTGACATGGCCACAGACATTACCGTAAACCCTGATGGCACAGTCAGTTTGTCCGGTTCCTCACTACAGGTTCCCCTGGACCAGGGCACTACCATAGTTAGTGGGCAGTTGGATGCCAACAATAGTGGCAACATTGGCATTTTTGGAGACCAGATTGCCCTGGTCGATGCCGCTTTGGATACCTCTGGAACCCTAGATGGCGGCACGATCCTAATTGGTGGAGATCGACTGGGAGCTGGCAGTGTTCCTAATGCAACCGCAACGGTTATTGATGCGACATCTGTGGTACAAGCAGATGGCCAGGGCAACGGCAATGGCGGCGAGATTGTTGCCTGGGGCACTAATCTGTTGAGCGTTACCGGTCAGCTTTCAACGCAAGGCGGGATTGATGGAGGTAACGGAGGAGAGATCGAAACCAGTAGTTTAGGCCTGCTGGATATTGGCACTACCCCCGATGTATCGGCTGTCAATGGTCAAGGCGGTCTGTGGCTGATTGATCCAGACAATATACGGATTGTAGAAGGAGCTGATGCTATTGGCATCAGTGATATAAATCCATTTGATACCAACGATTTAAACGTACCTGAAGCAACTCTGGGTGTTGACCTGATTATAGAAGCATTAACTGATGGTGCCGACGTTGAAGTAATCGCCAGTGGGGATGGCAACATTATTTTAGACGCTGAGCTGGACTACCATGAAACAGGTGATAACAGCTTAAGTTTGATTGCTGAAGGCGAGATTCAGATTCTAGAAGATATTTTCGACAGTCTGAATGATATCCAAGGTAGCCCTAGTCTGGACAATTTAGCACTCACTCTTCAGGCCAATGAAGATATTACAATAACGGGTGAGATTAGTACGGGTAGTGGCGCATTACTGCTTGAATCTCAGCAGGGCAATATCGACATTAGCGGGAATCTCATCACCTCATCTGGCAATATTGAACTCCGGGCTCCTCAAGGGGCGATCACCGTTGACACACCTATTCAAACATCAGAGATCAGATTCACTGAACCTAATAGCCCAATTGCAATTCCACAGGGTGGAGATGTGAAGATTAATGCCGGGGGAGCTGTTATCACAGGCAATATTTCGACGTCCTCTGATGTTAATGGTGGCAATGTTGAAATTGAGTCAGAAACAGCTATTCGGGTTGGTAACATCGATACCAGTAATACAAATCCTCCCCCCCCATCAGATGCAGAAGCTGCAGGTGATGTGACGCTGAGAGCCTCAGGAGATATTGTTTTTAACTGGATTTCAACCCGCGGCGGTGAAGCCATTGATGGCGGCAATGTTGAAATTGAATCATCTGAAGGCAAGGTGCGAGGCATCGAAGCATTAAATATAGAACTACCGCCATCGACAATAATTGCAGCAACAATTGCAACCAATGGCGGTAACGAAGATGGCAGCATTTCTATCCTTCATAATGGCGACAGTAGTGAAACGCCTTTTGATATTGGAGATGCCTCAATAAATGGTACGGCAGGCGATATTACGACCGGTGCTGTTACCCTGAGCGATGGAGAGTTTGGAGAACCCTTCGAAGGTGACTTTGAATTGGAGAATATTGAAATTCTGACAGCAGAAGAAATATTGCCGCCAATGCCAACGCCAATGCCAACGCCAACGCCAACGCTACCGGATATTCCTGAGCCACAAGTGGATCAGGACTCTGAGCAGCGTGAGTCCCGTGAGTCCCGTGAGTCTACTTTTGTGGCAAGATCCCGCACGCCAGTGCTGCGCCAACGCTTTGAAAATCTTGAAGATCGTCTTACTTCGGAGTTTGTTGAGCATCTTCAACTGAGTCCAGGAGTGTCGACGGAAATAGTAGATCTAGTCAGTGCCCAAAATCGGCTGCTAGACGTACAACAGGAGACGGGTAAGCGACCGGCATTGCTCTATGCAATATTTGGCCTGGATGGGGCTACGAACGAGGACGGCTCAGTACTCACCACGGTCGAACCGTCAGCGCCTCTAGAGCTAATGCTAATCACGGCTGAAGGCGATCCGATTTTTATGCCTCTGAAGGTGACTCGGCAGGAGGTGCTCACCATGGCCCAGCGTCTGCGACGGCAGGTATCCACCCCTAGCCGTGCTGACCGCAAAGACACCTCCTATCTCAGAGCCGCCCAAACACTCTACCAATGGCTAATTGCGCCAATTCAAGTTCATCTAGATGAACAAAACATTGACACCATCAGCTTTGTTACCGACGCAGGCCTACGCTCCATTCCCCTGGCAGCTCTCCACGACGGAGAAAATTTCATTATCCAAAACTACAGCATCGGCCTGATGCCCAGTCTCAGCCTGACTGATTTGACCTATCAAGATATCCGTAACGTTGGTGCCCTTGTAGCTGGAACCGCTGAATTTGCCAATCAGTCGGCATTACCGGGTGTGCCCGTTGAGTTAGATGCCATTTCCTCTAAGTGGAGTAGCAAGGTTCTACAGGACAATGACTTTAGCCTTGACAAACTTAAAAGTGAGCGACAGCAAAGCCTCTACGGCATTATTCACCTGGCCACCCATGGGGAGTTTAATGTAGGAAACTTATCCAATTCTTATCTCTACTTATATAACGACAGACTACGGTTAGATCAGCTCCGTACGATTGGTTTACATAAACCGACAGTGGAGTTACTCACCCTAAGTGCTTGTCAAACTGCCTTGGGCAATCGTTCCGCTGAGCTAGGGTTTGCCGGGTTTTCAGTCTTAGCTGGGGCCAAAACCTCAGTCGCTAGCCTATGGAACGTTAGTGATGAAGCATCCGCAGGTCTGATGATTGAATTTTATCGACAGCTGCAGCAAAATCAGCCCATCATTAAGGCTAACGCGCTGCGTCAGGCTCAGCTGTCAATGATTCGAGGAGATATCTCTGTAGAGGGCAATCAGCTCAAGGGCGTGACAGAATCACGAACATTACCTGCTGAACTAACAATTAATGGTCAACGAGACTTTAGTCACCCCTATTATTGGGCTGCCTTCAGTTTGGTGGGTAGTCCCTGGTAATTGCCATAGCCTATTTGCCAGAAATCGAGCAGAATATAACAAGGGAGCCTTTCATAAAGGTGTATTTACTTTACATGTGTTAATTCACGTTAGGAATTAGCCAAACAACGTTTCATTTGCTAACAAACGCGCTATTAATGTAAAAAACAACACTTGCGTTAGGGCAACATACAGTTGTAGCGCATCAGCACATCTACCAGTTGTCGCTGATTTTGTGAGGTATTGAATATTTCTTGAAACTCCATGTCATCAGCCACATTTGCTTTACAGGATGCATTTATTTCCTATGGCAGAGCCGATAGCAAAGCATTTGCCAGCAAATTAAACGCCTGTCTTCTTGAACAAGGTCTAGAGGTCTGGTTCGATTTTGACGATATTCCCTTAGGTGTGGATTATCAAAATCAGATTGATGATGGCATTGAGCGCAGCAAAAATTTCCTATTCATCATTGCGCCTCACTCGGTCAATTCCCCCTACTGTCGCTTAGAAATTGAGCATGCTCTGCGACTGGGGAAACGGATTATTCCCTTACTACATGTAGAAAGCATTGACCGCGATACCTGGCAGTCCCGCAATCCCAATGGGACAGAGTCTGACTGGCAGGACTATCAGGCAAAGGGACAGCACTCCAGCTTCCCCAACATGCACCCAATTATTAGCAAAATCAACTGGGTGTATTTTCGTGAGGGCATTGATGATTTTCAAACCTCGCTACAGGGCTTGTTAGCCATTCTCGAGCGCCAGCAGGACTATGTCCATCAACACACTACGCTGCTCGCTAAAGCCCTTGCATGGCAGAGTAATCAAAGGCAGTCCCAATATCTGTTGGTGGGGCAAAGCCGTCAGCAGGCCGAACGTTGGCTAGTCCAAAAGTTCAGCACTCTAGAACAGGCACCCTGTCAACCCACCGAACTTCATTGTGAATATATCTCTGAAAGCATAAAAAATGCGAACGGTCTAATGACCGATATATTCCTCTCCTATTCTGAAAAAGATCGCGAACTCATGGATCGGCTGCGACTGGCCCTAATGAGTGAAGGGTTTACGACCTGGATTAATCGTACCGACATTCGGGTGGGCGTTGACTTTCAGACACAGATTAATAGTGGAATTGAAGAGGCCAGCTACATGGTCTATTTGATTTCGCCTGATTCCCTGGCATCCAAATACTGTCAGCAGGAGCTGGACTATGCCCGAGAATTCAATAAAAAAATCATTCCACTATTGATGCGTCCAGTCGATCTAGACGAAATGTCTAACGATTTGCGATCGCTCCAGTTTATTAATTTTGTCAATGAAAATGATACGGATGGTAGCGCCTACCGTAAGGATATAGCCAAGCTGGTTAAGCAATTGCAAGAGGATAGGGACTACTACCACCAGCACAAACAGCTGCTTGTTAAGGCACTCAAATGGCAGCGAAACGAGCAAAATCCCAGTCTTTTGCTGCGGGGCTATAGCTTAGAGCATGCAGAGGCCTGGCTCAAAGTAGCCCGGAGACACAGCAAGCAGAAATCCCTGGCACTACAAGAAGACTTTATTCAAGAAAGTTTACAACAGCCTCCCAATCAATCTATTGACGTATTTATTTCCTACTCCAGAGCGGATGCAGACTTTGCCCGTCAGCTCAACGAAGAGTTGCAGGTGCATGGGAAAACCACCTGGTTTGATCAAGAAAGTATTGTTGCCGGTGCAGCCAATTATAAAGAAGAGATTTTTAATGGGATTGAGGGAGCCGATCACTTTCTGTTTATTATCTCTCCTCGCTCCATTCAGTCTCCCCACTGTGCTGATGAAGTCGAATATGCCCAGAGCCTGAACAAACGTATGTTGACGGTGCTGTATCAACCTGTCAATACTAAGGAAATGCATCCGGCCTTGGAGTCAGTCCAGTGGATTGACTTTAACAGCAAAAAGACAGACTTTAAGACGAACCTTAGTAGCTTACTGCGGGCATTAGAAAATGACCCAGCCTATATACGGTTTCATACCCGGTTGTTGGTGCAGGCCTTGGAGTGGGACCAGGAGAATCGAGATGAAAGTCTTCTGCTCAGGGGAAAAGCCCGTCGAGAAACAGAAAGCTGGCTGTTGGAAGCTGAAGGTAAAACACCTCAGCCCACTAGGCTCCAGCAGGATTTTGTCACGGCGTCTGCGGCTGAAGAAATCAAGCGGCAGCGCTCTGCCATTCGTCTCCAGCGAATTGGTATCGGGCTGATTAGTATTATTTCGCTGGTGGCAATCGGTTTGGGTATTTTTGCCAACCAATTGAGGGTAAGAGCCGACAGAGCGCAAAAGCGAGCAAAAGTTGCCCAACAAGAAGCAGAATCTCAAAAGATCTTTGCTCAAATGGAGACATCTGAGGCCCTGTTCAGTTCTAACCAGCCCTTTGAAGCATTGTTAGAAGCCATGCATGCAGGCATTTCCCTTAAAAACCGTCAGCCTCCTGAACCGAGTAGCTCATTATCTAACGATAAACCAATTAATGCCAAAGTAATCACAGCTCTGCAACAGGCAGTCTTCTGGGTGAGAGAACGCAATCGGCTAGACGGCCACGAAGGCATTATCTGGGATACCACAGTGAGCAATGATGGCCAGATGATTGCATCTGCCAGTGCTGATGGCTCAGCACGAATTTGGAGCCCGGATGGTAAAGAGCTGGATCGATTTAATGTTGAAAATACCCAGGTTCTGAGTGTGGCCTTTAGCCCTGATGGGCAACAACTGGCCCTGGGGCTGGAAAATAGTAAAATTCAGCTCTGGCAATTGGGTCAAGACCGCCGCTTACTAACCACCATGGAATTTCACACAGGGCCGGTTACATCCTTGGCGTTCTCTCCTGATGGCAGAAAATTAGCATCTGCCAGTGAAGACAAAACTGTCCGTCTTTGGAAACAGGATGGCACCCCCATCAGGGAACTCACTGACCACATTGCCTCGGTACGCTCCGTCACCTTCAGCCCTGATGGACAGATTCTGGCATCAGCAGCAGACGATCGCACCATTCGCCTGTACAACCCAGACGGGAAAACCTTAAGAACGTTGCGGGGGCATAATGCTCAGGTCAAGGGTATCGCCTTTAGCCCCGATAGCACTATGCTAGCTTCTGCTAGCTGGGATGATACCATCCGGCTATGGAGTCGTACCGGTCAACTGATTCGAGACATTCGAGGCCACAACGCCCTGGTTTACGATGTTAGCTTTAGTCCAGATGGAAAATATCTAGCCTCTGGCAGCTGGGATAAAACTGTCAGAACCTGGACCCTTGAAGGCGAGCCTATTTCTAACGTTTTTGGACACACGGCCCAGGTTCACAGTGTGAATTTTAATCCCAAAAGCGGATTGCTAGTTTCCGGTGGTGGCGATCGCACCATTCGCATTTGGGAATTAGACCGTCCATTAATTACCTCCCTTAGAGACCATCAGGCAAATGTTTACAGCGTTGTCTTTTCTCCTGATGATCAGGTGATCGCTTCAGCGGGTGCCGATAAAAATATCCGCCTGTGGAATAACAAAGGTGAGAAGATTGCTGTCTTAGATGACCACAGCGACGTTATTTGGAAGTTGAGCTATAGCCCCGATGGCAAGATTCTCGCATCGGCGAGTTCTGACTACACCGCAAAACTTTGGGACCGTAATGGAATATTGTTAGCTAGCTTAGACGCCCACGAAGGACCAGTGTATACCCTGGCATTTAGCCAGGACGGTCAATTCATTGCAACGGGAGCGGCCGATCGTAGCGTTCACATTTGGCGACGAGATGGATCATTGGTCACCAAAATTGTTGATTTGCCCAAGGATGTGTTGAGTATTGCCTTTAGCCCTGATGGCAAAACCTTAGCAACAGCTGGTTGGGATCACTTTGTCAGCTTGTGGGATTTAGATGGAAAGCTGCCACAACCAGGAGAAGAGACCTATGAAATTATTTATGATCCTGATAACAAAATGATTCCCAGGGACAACGCCGAAGGACAAACTCCCCAAAAATTAGAAGGACATCAAGGCTGGATTCACGAGGTGATCTATGGTCCAGATGGGCAAACCATTGCCACAGCCAGTGCGGACGGTACAGCCAAGCTGTGGAGTACAACAGGAGAAGAACTTAAAACCCTGGAGGGGCATCAGGATGGCGTCGTTACCATTCAATTTAGTCATGACAATGAACTCATTGCCACTGGGAGTTACGATCACACTGTTAAACTATGGGCAGCCTCGGACGGTAACCTCCTGACAACCTTACGAGGTCATGAGGACCGGGTAACAAATCTCAGTATTAATCGCAATAAAACTCGACTAGCAACTGTTGGAGAAGATGATCGATTATTGCTATGGGAGTTAGATATTCAAGGGGGTCAAACGCAGCTATTGACTAAACTGTTGGATAAAAGCTGCACCTGGTTAGAGGATTATTTACAAAACCACCGTCGAACGAATATCGACGACAACCTCAAAGATATTCAGGCTCGCTGTAGTCCGCCCTCTTAGTGAAGGTTCGAGCCTGGTCAAATCATGTTTCCCTTATCGAAGGGGAGATAGGCGAATGGGCACACACCGCTTTAGTTCTTGCATCAGCCGATGGGCTTGGTAATCGTAGAGTGCCAGCTGCAGCGTATTGGGAAGAGTATCCATCAGCTGACGACAGCGAGCGAGCTTAACGTTCGATAGTTTGGCAAGCATGCTACCGGCTTCTGACAACATATTTGGATTGAGGGGCACCTTTACCTCCAAAAGCCACTGTCGAGGTGGTGTCATTTCACCCCGCTCAATGCGACGCAAACCGTTGATGGAGGAGAGTACATAGAGCTTGTCTCGAATGTGCATTCGAGAATCATCAGAGGGCATGGGAAAGTCTTGATATTGTCCATTCGGCTGACTTTGACGCAACAAAATGGGAACCACACCATAGCCATAGGCGATTTCTGCCAGGGGTTTGCCGTTGAGGGTGTCACCATACTCGATGGTGTATTCCGTAATCAGAATTGTTTGATGATTCAGTCGGAACAATCCTAGAATTTTTTCTCCAAAGGCAGCTCCTGCAAACGCTTCTGCCGATAGGGCATAAACGGAAAATGAACGGGACTGGGGCAAAAACGCCTTAATATTGTCACTAAAAAGCTGACTGAGGGTACGAATAACTGGCGTAAACGGGCGTTCCTCACTTTCTACAGACTCCGCTGCAATCAGGGCCACCTCCAGGTTAAGCACCGGGTCGTCGGTAACGGCAATAACGCTACGGGCGGTGGATAGATTGGCCTCCTGCAGCTGCTGTAGCATGGGGCCTTCTAACAGGGGGATCTGGTTACGTAGTGTGGGATTATCTAATTGATGAGTAATGGCAACCAGAGGCTGACGCAGATCCTGTAAGATGCGCGTGACCCGCTTGCCCACTCGCCCCAGACCCACCACAATCACGTGATTTTCCTTGGGCACTTTAGGACGACGCTGCAAAAATTCAAATCGGGAACTGAGCAGCTGATCCGCTAGCAAACCCAAGACGCCGATAACCATTAGCAAACTTGTCGTCGCAATCATTAAGCAAGCAATCAGGACCCAGCCCTGGGCTCCACTTTCTTCAAAGCCACCAAACACATCGCCGTAGCCACCCAAGATCAGCACAGCCCCTAGCACAATGGCTTTGGTGAGGCTGATGCCAGGAATATTGAATTTGAGGAGGAGGGTGCCAGCGGTCCAAAGGACAAGGGCCGTGGTCAGTGCGATCGCAATCATCCGCCGCAGTGACTGCTGCTCTGGACGCCGCCAAAAGGCCCCCAGCCGCCGCCGCCACTCACCATCAAGCACATCGCTAATGCCTTGACGCAGCTTAAACCAGGGGTCAGAGCGTTTAGGCAGATGCTTAATCTGGCTGTGGGTCAGGGTTTTTACCTCCACGTAGGCCACCTGGTCCCCCGGCTGTACCCGCACATGGGGCTGCCAGCGGTGAAACATAGACGATGCTGTGGTTGCCCAGCCAATGGGCTGGTGGGGATTACTAAAGGGCTTTAGATTGAGCAGCCGCATCTGCTGACGGTGAAGCCGATGCACCGGCATATTGCAATATTGAGGATCCTGAGCCGTAATTTGCCGCTCCACCACCCGAAACTGAAACGTATCGATATTAAATACGCTCAGGGTATTATCCTCTAGACCCGCCAGGGCAAAGGTCATCGCCGGTAGCTCCGTCGCATCCAGGGCGACAAATTGCCCCAGCTGACGACTCAGTAACTGATTTAACCCCTGACGCGACGAACGCACAACAATGTGCACCCTAGGATTTAACCGCCGCACTGCGATCGCAGTTTGTACATTAGTGCTCTCATCGCTAGTGACAATCAAAACCGCACGGCAGCGATCAATACCAGCCTGCTGCAACACGCGATCGCGACGACAGTCCCCCACAATCGGCGGCTGACTCAGCATGGTGGGCAGATCCTCTAACTCCCACTCAGTTACCGGCGATCGATCAATCCCGGCAATTTGAACCTCAAAGGAATCAAAACTAAACTTAGTCAAATTAACAATGATCTGCTGTCCCAGGCTGCCCAGACCACATACGACAAAGTGATCCTGATGCACTTCCCTCGAAGACGACAAATCAGGAATATAGGTTATGGGATTGAGATTACCGTCATCACCCATCATGGACTATTCGCTTACAGGGTTTCGTCATTATGAACCGGCCCTGGTTTGTTTGCAATTAGGCACCGGTAGCCCAGCTTAGCTCTGGTAGTCTAAACTGAGCTACTCCTAAACCCTATGGCCCCCTCGGAAAATTCGCTGCCTCCAGAGTTACAACGCGAGATCCGCTCGGGGCGCAAGTTTAGCCTGGGCGAGGCCATTGGTCGTGAAGGCGGCTCGTTTCTAAAAGGGAGCCAGGAAATGGTCCCTCGGCCCCTACGAGCATTAGCAACCATCAACGGATTTATAGACCAACATCTAAGCGATCCCAACGGCGCATTACAGCCATGTCTTAAACGTTGGATCAAGGCCGATATGCGGGTTGGTAAATATCTGGACACCCCGCTGGTGGCATTACACAGACTCCTATTAGATATTCTTCAGAAACCCCAGATATTGTACGAATTTGCCCGTCAGGTAGCCGTAGAATGGGGACACCTCAACGGTGAACGGCCCCATTTTCAAAAACCAGGCACAGCAGCCCATGTAGATGCTGCCTACTCCCATGAAAGCATCCGAGAAATTTTAACTGAGTTGCTAGCTCAGCTGTCTCACATTCCTAGCGACGCCAAACCCGAATGATGCAGCTAAGCGCCGATATACAGCGAAAAACACAGCATGCCGTATCAATAGACACTATAAGTTTTGGCTCAACTGCGATTGCCATTTGAAATTGCAGTGGTTATAGTGTTCAAAACTTAGGAAGTTTAGTGAAATTTAAACGTCATTCACACAAACTTCACGAACTAAGTTTTGTTCCCGCCTGTCCAAAACCAGTCCTAACAACGATTTATTTGGACAGATATTGTTGTGTTCTCTATTGTTATTCGTTTCAAACTCAACCGTAGAATTCTTTAAAGCAATTTTTTTGATAATTTCACCTTCATAATTGCCGATATTACCGATCTAACAAGATCAACAATTTTCTAACGTTATTACTATCGCAATCAATAGATATCAGGGTCATCACCGCAGTCCTTTAGGTGGTGAAGACCATGGAGCATGTTAAACAAACAATCCGTCGTTTATTACAAGAAACCCTGACCATAGCTCAAAAGCTACCCGTGGCAAAGCGTCGCCACTATATCCGACAAAGTCTAGAGAATATTCAAGACTACTGCGCCACCTTTGAAAAAACATTTATTGTTCGTGAGTTAATAATTAACTGCGATCAGTATGAACTGGGTGGCTGTGCCCATCACTATGCCACTTTGTTTCGTGGCCCTAGCGAAGATGCTTCGGTAGCCATCTGTATTACTGAACAAGGCTCCTTGCTCCACCGCAATGACAGCCCCTGGACAGTGTATTGCAATGCGGGTGATGTGAATCCGGTACAGGCGGCATTAGCCGTTCAAGGGGCAAGATAATTTTATTTCCCTATGTAGGAGCGTTCCATGGAACGCTCCTACTGGAATGTTGTTTTTACCTACTACCAATCAACACTATCCGCATACACCAACCGTGTGGCAGCCCGCTGTTCAAACAGCAGGTATTCTTCCATCACACTCCAGAAAAAGGCTCGCAGTGTTTTACGTCGCGTGGCTGCTGGCAACTGATACTCAAAGGGAGAATCACAGGGCTTGAGCTTAGCCAGATGGTTTTCACAGCCGCAGCCATGCTCAATAAAGTAACCATGGCGACTGGAAATACTGTCGATCAGCCTGCGTAGCATCGATACATACCCCCCGTGCAAAATCGCATCAAACTGTCGGGCAACACCTAAATCCTGCTCACTAAAGCGAAAAGATCGAATTTCAAACAGGTCACTCCGCTGCAGTGGATGTAAAAATGTCCAATAAAATGTAGCAGGCACATCGTAACCCAGCTGCTCAAACAAATCACTGACAGTCTCTACCAGCGCCAGACGTTCCGGAGTTTGATGAGAAGAGGCTGTTACCTGCTGACAAATCTGATCAAAGTTGGGATAACTCTCAGGAAGAAACGCCTCACCGTAGTGTTCAACCGCTTCATAGGCAAGCTGACCATTCCCTTCGCAGTAGGCCGCCTTAAGGTGGGCGGCGTCTGGCCGTTCGCAAAATAGCACGTTACCCTGCTGATGCTTCGCTAAAAAGACTTGAGCCATAGCGGTATACACCTTGGGCTCACTCAGCCAGTCTCCGCTGGCAATGCGCCGCCAGCTAGAAGGCATATTATCAAGGGGAACAGCCGGTTCTCCTTGAATTGTTGTTAGGGAACTGCTGGGAGCAACTGGAGTAAAAACCATAAACTTGTTCTCCTAGGAGATAGATACACAGCGCAAAGGGAACGACTTAATCTGGAAATGAGGATATACCAAGTTCTACAGTATGAACCCTCAGCTTAAGGTTGAGCCATCAATTGCAATGTTGATTCACTTACAGTTGCTATTAATATGAAGCCAGCCCATTACTCCGGTCGCCCAAAGGTGAGGGTAATGCCGCCACTATTGCCCAGGGAGCCGCCATTACCCACCAGACTGAGCTGACCTTCCGCGTTGATTTCTACCGAAAGTTCAACTTCATTTAGCTGGAGGCCTGCCGGAGCATCGGCCTGCTCGAAGAGGTCACCCACGATGGCAAGCAAACTATTCATTTGGGATTTGAGCGCCATGGCATCAAGGGAGACGCGTTTGCGTTTGGCCACCTTTCTCAAGGTATTTTCCAGGGTTCTACGGGTACCAAAACCACCGCCCATATCGCGGGTACCATCACGGCGGCCTTCAAGTTCAACGGTCTCTTCAGTTTCTTCGGTTTCGGCGACTATCCAGAGGGTGTTTTCGTCAGGCATGGATTGGAGATGAGATAGAACGTTGGATTAGACACTATATCAAGATAGTAAACCCAGAAAAATTTTAGGAAAGTTGGTTAAAAGGATTAACAATTACCAGCTGGCCATCCACTATGAGCCCGTTTTGCATATCTTCTGAATACAGGGTAGACACATTGGCCATCAAAGCGCTAGAAACAATTAAGCTATCCCAAAATGAGAATGCATATTGTTCTCGGAGCGAAGAAGCTTGGGTTAAAATTCCTGTATCAAAGGCAATCACACCAGAGCCCTGATAAAAGCTGATTACCAGAGACCTGATCTGATCTTCAGAGAAATTCGCCTTTTTCTTTAGGTTGACACAAACTTCGTTAATTACCTGAGTACTGATAACCACATCCGACGTTTGAATCAGCTGAGCAGCTATTTTTTGCTTTTGCTCAGATTGATTTTGAGTTAAGGCATAGATCCAGATGTTAGAGTCTAGAAAGTGCCCAGAAGTAATCTCAACGCTCATAAATTTCATCTCTAGTGAGAGGAACTCCATCAAATGCAATCGGGTTATTAATCAAGTCTGCAATGATGCCAACAGCTGCGGTGGAGGATTTGTGAGACGTGGTGATTGATTTAGGTGTTTGGATAGTTCTGGTCTCTGGCTTTGCTAACTGCGCTTCTAGAAGTTGTACGAGCTGACTGACAAGATAGACCAAGTCTTTAAAACTTAATCGCTGGGCAGCATGAATAATTTCTTGTGGTGTCATGGTTTTGCCTCAGCTAACAGCTTTGACGATTATGCGATTCTATTTTATCAAAGCCACACTTCAGCAAGCAGAGACTTGATGCGAGCGCCCAACCAGAGCCTGAGCACCAGGATGCTGAGAGGTGCAGTTAAACGTTCAGCAAAGCTTACCAGAGTAACTGCACCGGTTTTATTTTTGGATACCTCGATGGGTATCGCCGGAACAGGTCTGGACTCTTCTGGGGTACGCTCGACAGATTCCCATCTGCTAATTCTGACCAGCCGTTAGGCAGTAGAAGAGTGCTGGCCGAAGCGCACACTACACGAAAACCAACAGTGTTGTTCCGATTGTCGCGCGCGTTTCTATTGCGAACAGCCGAACGACAATTCGCCGGATTGTTGTTCCACGAACCGCCCCGCAGCTGCTATCGCGCCTGCCCCATAGGCTATTTTATCACCCCCTTGGTAAAGGCAGAGCCTGGGTGTGGGCGCTCAGCCGGAGGCTGGGCACCAGAATGAAAAAATAAATCGATCGCGCTCCGCGCGAAATGGATGTGTTTTTAAGTGGCTGTAGAAAAGTGCAAGAGGGGAAAAGGGTAAAGGGCTACTTAAGAGTCCTGGCCGAAGCGCACACTACACGAAAACCAACA
>JBCCXQ010000042.1:0-28736 GCA_039191365.1 Cyanobacteria bacterium P01_F01_bin.13
GCTTGGGCTGGGGCTGGGGCTTGGGCTTTGGCTTGGGCTGGGGCTGGGGCTGGGGCTGGGGCTGGGGCTTGGGATTGGGCTTGGGCTATTTTAGGAGGAGGAATCGTCGGCTATTTATCTCCTCTTGGAATTTGGTGGGGAATGGGCATTGGATTATTAAGCTTTATACAATTTTTTCTAGTGTTCGCCGGGTTGGGCTCTTCTGGATATGAGCTTAAAAAGAAATATCGAGAGTTCAAAGTTTTTATTATTTTAGGAGTAGTCTCTACTCTAGGTATTTTAACAGGAGGCTTAGTGGGCTGGTTGCTGACTCTGTCGGGAGTTCGTTTGCCAACAACGTGAGATTTGTTAGAGCAAAATTTTCTATTCTCTTTTTCAAAGTATCTTTTATCCTTAATAAACAACAACTATGACCCAATCCCCAACCCCACTTCCCACCCTATCCCTCGAGCTCCCCAGCGAGCTAACCCTCCACGTTACCCAACAACAGTTCGAAACCCTCGCCATCACCAACCGCGATCTCAAACTAGAACGCACCGCAGCAGGAGAACTCATCGTAAATCCACCCACCGGAGGTGAATCAGGTAAACGAAATCTTAGCATCACTACCCAGCTCGGCATCTGGTACGAAGCCCACGAAAACCTGGGCGAAGCCTTTGACTCTTCCACAGGGTTCAAACTACCCAACGGGGCAGACCGCTCCCCCGATGCATCCTGGGTTAGCCGAGACCGTTGGAATGCGCTGTCTCCTCAAGAAAAGAACAGCTTTGTGCCCCTCTGCCCAGACTTTGTCGTCGAACTACGGTCCGATTCAGACCGCCTTTCTAAACTCCAGGCCAAAATGCAAGAATATATCGATAATGGAGCCAAACTGGGCTGGCTAATCGATCCACAAAACGCTCAGGTAGAAATTTATCGCCCTGGTAGGGACATTGAAGTTTTGTCCAAACCTAGCCAGCTGTCAGGGAAAGATATTTTGCCTGGGTTTACTCTCAACCTGAAGCGTATTTGGCAATAGTGATATGGTAAATTACGTCCAAATTGACCAACTCGGCTATCGCCGTAGATAATTTTGTATGATTAGGTCATGGTGTTCTAATCATTAATGCGATGGTAACTCTACAGCTTCGTCAGCTAGATGTTCCAGAAGGACAACGCCTTCTGCTCCACGATGTCAACTGGACTGAGTTTGAAGCAATCTTAGAAGAACTAGGCGAACATCGCAGCACCCGCATCGCCTACAACAATGGTTTGCTAGAAATTATGGCTCCCTTACCTGAGCATGAAGCAGACAAAGAAATTATTGGCGATCTCTTAAAAGCGCTGCTAGAAGAATTAGATATTGAATTTCTAACGCTGGGGTCAACAACATTTAAAAACTCAGCCATGCTTAAGGGCATTGAACCAGACCAATGTTTCTACATTCAAAATGAAGCCGTCGTGCGAGGTAAAAAACGTTTGGACTTAACCATTGATCCACCACCGGATCTGGCCCTGGAAATTGATATCACCGCCCGCACCCATCCAGAAACCTATGCTGCACTGGGGGTACCAGAACTATGGCGACGTGTGGACCAAACCATTCGTATCTATCAGCTGCAAGCAGGACAATATATAGAAGTGACCGAGAGTATTACCTTCCCAGGTTGGTCATTACACACAGAAATTCCTAACTATGTAAAACAAAGTCGTTCGGATGGACGCAATCGGACAATGCGCGCCTTTCGACAATGGGTAAGACAGCGTTTGGATAGAGCCAGGCAATAAGGATGGACATTGAGGTTTGACAAAACCCGGTGCGTTACGCTTCGCTTTAGCATAGCCATGCCCTTTGGGCTATATGGCCCCCTACTCTATACTGCACCTATCATTCCATCGTTTCTCTGATGACCAAATGGCTTAACATTGCTGGTCCATGCCAGCCTGAAATCCATTACATGTTACCGCCCAACGCACGGTTCCCAGACATCGAGCGCATCATCGATCAACTCGGCTATTTCGTCGTCCACGCTCTCCGCCCAACCGACAAAACCACCGCCATACTAGCCCTAGCCCATGACCTCATCGAATAATTATCCTGACCTCATCAAACGAATCCGTGGCAAGGGTTTTGTAGATTATACAATTACCTGTCGCTTACCAAAAATCCTGACAAATATTGAAGCACAGCTGGAGAAACAATTAGAGCCTGCCCAAATGATGCTTCAAGCCATTATTACCGGTAGCCCCATTGACACCACAATTTTTACTCACCCTACCCCCTATTGGAAAAACTATCTTGACTCGTTAAGCGACCTAACCTGGGACGATTTATCATTCTTTGATCTAGAATTTCTCTTCTACCATGGCTTAAACTCTATCGCCGGATACTTTGACACTGGGGTTGATGTTTTCCGTCAGACTCGTCAAAGAGCATTAGCTGAAGCGATTCCAGACCTTGCCACCGGGTTAGAAAAACTCTCGGAGTTATCTGGCATAGATTTACTCAGGGCCACAATTCGCGGTGCATTATTCGCCAATGAGGCAGATTACAGCCAGCTAATCACCTCGCGCAGTGACTCTAATCTATGGAATGATCGCGTGCTACTCGATGAAAGTGACATATTTATCTCTTGTTTAGAGCAACATTCTGGCCAAGGAGACATTCATATCATTGCTGATAATGCTGGCCATGAACTTTGCTGGGATCTAGTTATGGTTGATGCACTACTCAGCGTATTCAATACTATTCGAGTGATCATCCATGTGAAACCATGGCCGATGTTCGTTTCTGATGCCCTATCCATTGATGTAGAAGAAACGCTTAATCATTTTGTTAGCGAAAGTCCTTCTAGCAATATTCACCTTACAGGGCAACGCCTTCGAGCCGCGATTGAGTATGATCGATTACAAATTCAGGCTGAACCAGACTGGGGTGAGCCTAGACACTTTAATGCGTTAGATAAAAGTCTTGGCGATACTCTGAGCAACTCGATTAGTGTTATTGCTAAAGGTGATCTGAACTATCGCCGATTTGTGCAAGACCGGCAATGGCCAATCGATACACCGACTGAAATCGCCACTGCTGGAGTTCCTTTCAAAGCTTTGGCATTGAGAGTACTCAAATCTGATGCACTGGTTGGCATTGAACCCGCAATTACTGAAATAGCCGCCGCACAATTTGAGGATTGGCGCACTCGTGGTCATTTTGCTGTAATGGAAAGAGTTTAGTAAGCCGTTATTAACTCCATGAATCCCTATTCAAAGTTTGCCGAACTTTCTCCTACGTCCTATGCTGATGCCTCGCTCGGACGCGAACATTTTATGGATATGGGGATCAAGGAAATGTGGCCCCATATCCCTCGCATTGCTGGGCCAGCCTATACAGTGAGCTGTGGACCAGGAGATAACCTGATGCTGCACGCTGCGATTTACCGAGCTGAGCCAGGGTCAATAATCGTGGTAAAGGCAGGAGATGTGGACTACGCTATGTCAGGAGGAAATGTCTGTGCCACTGCTCAAAAAAGAGGGATTGCCGGGTTTGTTATTGATGGGGTAATTCGGGATGTGGCAGAGGTGCGTGAGTTACGATTTCCAGCCTTTGCCCGTGGTGTTATACCGATTCCAGGCAAAAAGCAAGGCCCTGGCACCCTACAGAATAAAATCATTTGTGGAGGAGTCCAGGTGGAACCGGGGGATATTGTCGTTGCCGATGAAGAAGGCATTGCTGTTATTCCAGCCCCACAACAAGACACCCTCTGGGAGATAGCTAAGCGACGAGCAGAAAAAGATGAAGCTCGTTCTCTAGAGGACTGGGAAATTGAGCATCGGATTAAGGTTGAGAAAAGTCTCAAAGAGATAGGATATGAAGGGTAACAGGTTGCGATCGCAACCGAACTGGCAACATATCTCTACATATCCTTTATATGGATTTTGAAGTATGAGTCTGATGCTTAAATGGGCCTGTAAATATTAGTAAGTCCGTAGAATATTGTCCATTAAGCAACCTCTGCAAAAACGCACACATGATGTGCAGATTAATGAAATTTACAACAATTTTGCAGTATGCAATTATGACATGGGCAACGTGACATAGAAATTAAATGCCACAACTTAGCCAGCGAACAAAACACACACTTCTAAAAATTTCTGCCATTCTTTGGGTGATTTGGGGAATTGTCCATACCTTAGCTGGGGTTCTGACCATCTCCGGTGACACGGCGGCTGCAGTCGCAGGCATTGCCGATGCGGTGGACCCTGCCCTATTGGCGATGGCTTATCCTGACGCAGTCGGTGGCATCATCAATCAGCATGGTTTCAATCTGCTGTGGGGGGGCGTCGTGACAATCATTGGCGGCATATTTATATGGCGCAAGAACGTTGCCGCCATATTTGTCTCAGCCCTTGTGGGTGGTCTACTCGATGTCGGATATCTCATATTCATTGACCTTGGTGGCTACAACAAGTTTGTGCCTGGAACTGTGATGACAATAATTTCTGCCTTGGCAATTACATTGAGTTTTTACGCCTATTTCCAACGCGAGAAACTTTAATTCGTATCTTGTACCTGGTGATCTCGTAACTTGGTATGAAAACGTTCACGTAGGCATACCCTCCAAGGAGCACTTCAATCATGGGTTCAAATAACAAAATCGCAGTTTTGACAGGCTCAACCGGAGCAATTGGCACTGAGCTTGCAAAACTGCTGGCACGTGATGGATGGAATTTGGCACTGATCAACCGATCTCAGGAAAAATCTGATGCTCAGCTTGCCCAACTCCGTGGGTTATTTACTGAACAGAGATTTGACGGATGGATTGCCGACCTGATGGATACAGTACAGATTAAGGATGTTATCAGTAAGATTGTCTCGGCATATCCCCAGATTAATGCGCTTTATAATGTTTCAGGACTTTTGACCGATCAGCGAATCATGAGTCCGCAGGGTGTGGAAGGGCATTTTGCCTTGAATACACTGGCTCCGTATATGCTGATTCAGGGGTTACGATCTTCCCTAGGAAAGGCTTTACCATCGCAGCTAGCTGCCGGAGCATCAGATGGCGATCGAGCGGTGATCGCTAACTTTTCATCAAGTGCAATAAACGCGGTTAAGGAAATTGATGTAGCCCAGCTTCGCAACCCGGACAAAATTGGCGGGCTGATGGATGCCTATGCCAAATCCAAACTGGCAGTGACAGCAGTTACCTGTTTACTAAAAGATGATCTGTTGGAAGAGAATATTCTGATTTACTCCGTTGACCCCGGTGCAACTAAAAGCTCCATGACTAAGGAGAGTACAGGAATGCCTCCTTTCTTGCGCTGGTTAGCTCCCCTGCTATTCAAATCGCCCGATCACCAAGCGATGAAAATCACCAAGGGTATGGAAGTGGCAATAACAGATGGAGAATCCGGTCTTTTTATTACCAATGGACGTCGAAAACCCAATCCACCCCTTGCATTAGACAAAGCATTTCAGAGTGATTTGAAAGCTTTACTCCAAGACCTATCAATACTTTGAAGTAAAGCTAACCTAATGATGAGATTTACTCAAATCAAAAAATCAGGAGCACGATGAATAGATATGAAGCTGATTCACAATGTTTCTATACTACTTTCACTATCTTTTTATCTATGAAATTTATATCACTAGTTTGGGCAAATCTACTGCCCCAAAAATTGCAAGTTATTGCTCTACTTGTTCTGTCATTGATGCCATCGTCCCGTCTGTTATCGAATAATGCCAGATGAAGAGTCTTTCTTTCGCAGCCAACAGTAGCTGACAGGCAATAAATGAGCAGCTGTTTAATTATATCAGCGAGGTTTTAGCTAGAGCGGATTGGTAAAGGCACTGAGATTGAGACCATCGCCCCAAAAACGAGGAGACAATGAAAAGACAGACTATCAGTTTATTTTTGTTCACGCGGAGACCTCACGAGACCTCTTCGACTGACCAGGGCGGGTGAGTCGAAGAGGCCCCGCTGCATAGGACCAGGCTGCCCTGGTGGCAAAACATTCCAGGGCGGCAAGTTAACACATGTCAACCCCCTTAGTAAGGACATCATGCCCCTAAAAGCCTTCAGACTAATAGTCATAACGTTTCTGACGCTCACAGTATTCTTGGTCGGCGCAAAAGCCCAAGAGAGAGACCCCTTCGCGCCACCCACACGAGCCTGGGAACAGGGCGCGATCTATCAAAACACCATCCCAAGAGATTTTGAGACCCATATCATCGCAAGCAACGACGCTGACCGCGCGAGGGCAGAGAGGATTATCGAACTCTACCGACTGTTCGAAACCAATCCCACGGACGAAACTCTCAGTGAATTCATCTCCGACCGCTATATCCAGCACAGTGTATTCCTGCCAAACGGAAGGCAACCACTGGCCGAGTTGTTTGGTGGATCGGTCGAGGAATATCCGGTCGCGCTTGACGTCCACAAAGTGATCGTAGTGGGCGACTGGGCCATGGCGCACGTCAATTTCCGGAATTTGGAGACTGACAGCCCCGAGGATAAGGGGATGGCTGCCGTCGACATGTATCTTTTCGACTCCGACGGCAAGGTCGCCGAGCATTGGGATTCCCTGCAAGTTGTGCCGAGTCATTCTCCAAATCCGAATGGCATGTTCCTGACACTCTTTGAAGGAGAATGACCCGATGAAACTCAAAACACTTTTAGGGAGCACTGCACTCATCACCACCACCCTGCTGTCCCCGCAGGCCCTCGCAGAAGCATCCCCCCCTGTGCCAGCGGCAGACCAGGAGATGCCCTTTTATGACCGCCACAAGATCGACATCAGCAACCTGTTTGATTTCTACGAGGGTCTGTTGATCGCAGACGCGATGATCCATGCGAACGCGATGTTTGACGCTGAAACTAAGTGGCGGATGACCCTGCGCCAGATGGTTCTCGCAAAAAGCGGCCACCATACCGCGCGCAGCGCCTACCAACTCTCACTGATGGGTGTACCATTGGCAGAGATCCACGCAATTTTCGCACCCGATTACACGGAGACTCTGGAGGATCCGCGCCTGCAGGCCGCGTTCACCTACATCGACGTGATGGGCAGCTATCCGATCACGTCCTCTGCCGATATCCATGCGCTCCTGCGCACCCATTACCCAGACCGGCAAATTGCCGAGCTGATGCAGCTCGGGGCGATCAATAATTCTAAGGCCACCCATGATGCTGTGTTGCCGATCGCGACCGATCAGGAGACGCTCGATTGGGCAGTGGAGAACCTTTCTGCGGTGGGCTGGATCCCGGGTCCGAATGCCAGCCGCTCGCCTGAAGAACAGCGCACAAAGCCCTTCGTCGGCAATGCCCTGACGCAAGCAGTGGCGGAGATTGACACCGGTTGGGTCCGCAATGATTTGGGCGCGGTTGAGCCGGTCTTTGAGACGGATTGGATCAATTACATCACCGGGTATGACGTCCCCACAATCACCTTCGACGGCGATCAAGACGGGATTGAGGAGCCTTTTGACGCCTTTCCAACCACGCTCCTTGAATGGGAAGCACCGGGGCTGCGCGAGGCCAACCTGCCGCCGGAAGGCACGCCGCCCTTTAATGTGGCCGCCTATGACTATGACTTCTATGACGGTCCCCATGGTACCGAAGCGAGCGTGCCCTATAGCGATCGCGCCCGGTTTGACACCCAATGGCCGCGCGGAGCCTCCTTTGGCACTTTGACCATGGACGAATACATCTTGCAAACTGAGCGCACGATGGAATTCGACGAGATCTGGTCGATGTTTTTCGTCTATCAGCTTGCCAGTGGATGCGTCCATTGCCAGGCCCATGGCGCCTTTGGCATTTATGACTACACGGAAGACGATTACTTCCAAGATGAGATCCCGCCAGAGGATCGGCCAGAGCTGATTGCTTATATACAGTCTCTGATGGATTTCGAACGCTCCGAGTTCGTCGAGCCATCACAGAAAGCGGCTCTGCGGCTCGCACGCGATGCCGGTCGTCTGCCGTCTCGGGTTACTGCCGCCCACATCGAAGAGCTGCGTCGGTACTTCACCGACCGAGAAATCCAAGAGATCCTGGCAGTTCCGGTGGTCACGGCCTGGCTCTCTGGCAGCATGCAGTCGATAGCGGTAGTGACCGATCAGCTCAGCATGAGCTGGGCGATGCGCAATCTCGGCCCCATAGGCTGGACCCCTGGTGTGCACATCGGTTTGCCCAACGAGCAGCGGCCCTTACACATGAGCCAGCTCTTCGATCAGATCCTGGCCGATGTTAACAGCGGTAAGGTGCCAGACGCCGCGACGGAGTTCACGGGGCTGCCGGTGCCTTTGGCCGTGGATACCGATAGCGATGGTGTGGAGGATGCCTTTGATGGCTTCCCCAACGACCCAAGCCGCTGGGCGGATACGGATCGCGATGGCATCGAAGACTCGTCGGACGATGACATTGACGGTGATGGTATTGCCAACACCGAAGAAGTCGCTTTAGGGATCTACCCCTACAAGGCTGATTCGGACGCTGATGGCGTTGACGATCCAACCGAGATCGATGCCGGAACTGACCCTGTCGATCCTCGCAGTCTTTAAGATTAGGACTTACGCATTCGTCTCTAAATCCTCCAAATCTGGGGGATTTAGAGAATTTGTTCTCCCCCAGATTTGAGGGCGAGAGCTACAGATTCAAGGGCATAAATCTTGAAGGTTTAGTCAGCGCAGCATCAACTCTGCAAAACGTTTAGGGAATTAAGTGTGATAAAGCTTTTGATACTTTTGACATGTGTTGCAATTTCCCTCAGAGCATCTCCAGTGCTGGCGCAGGAAGAAGCGGATAGTGCCTATGACGATGCAGAAACGCCGCGCACTGAGAACAGTGATCTTTGTACCCTACCCAAAACTCACTTTACAGAAGGGGTGAACTCGGAAATTTGGGCGGAGACTATTCACTCGCCAACGGCAGATTGTTATCGCCGGGAGCAACTGGCACAGGAAGAAGCAGATGATGCCTATGACGCAGAAACACCGACCACTGAAAGCAATGATCTTTTTATCGAAGCGTCTCTAGCGCTGGCATTGGAAAATGTTGCAGGTGCCGAAACTTATCCGCGTATCGTCGGGGATGTGATCTTTCGCCTTGCTGATGATGGTATCTATGACGCAGAAACGCCTCGCACTGAGAGCAATGATCTGTTTGTCGAAATGATTGCCTCGCCTGAATTTCAGCTTACAAGAAGGTTTTCAATAAACTCGGAAATTCGGTTGGAGAACGCTCGTCCACCAACGGAAGACCGCTATTTTGAAAATCTGACGCTCTTCGTTCGCAAGTTGTTTGTGAACTATGACGTTAACGATCGCCTGTCGCTACAGGCGGGCAAATTTACCCCAACGTTTGCATTTGCGTCTCTGGTCACCCCGGGAATGTATGGCAACAATTACAGCAAGGAAATCGAGTTAATCGAACGCGTTGGCTTTGGGGCCGAATATACTTTCGATACTGAAGCATTTGGGAAACACACCCTCAGTGCCAGTACCTTCTTTGACGATACCAGTTTTCTATCCGATTCCCTCAACCTAGGTGGACGGCGTGGTCGAAATCAGTTGGCCGATGGTGGTGCCAGCAACACTGATTCATTGGAATCCTTTACGGTTGCACTTGAAGGCAGTGAAATCAGACGGCTACCCGGCTTCATCTACAGGCTCGCATACATACACGAGGCCGCAGGCGAGGGGGACGTGGCCGATGAAAACGGTTTTTTGGTAGCCGCCATGCAATCGTTTCAGTTGGATGACGGCAGCTCACTGACCTTGATTGGTGAAATTGCCCCTCTGTGGAACTTTGAAGGAACCGCCGACAATATTATTTATGCCAGTGCAGGGGTGGCCTACCAGGCCGACCCGTGGACCGTGACACTTTCCGGAACCGGTAGATGGAGAGATCGCACCAGCGGCGATACCTTTAACGACTATGCGGTGCAAACAGCGGTTGGATACGATCTTGGGCGTGGTGCTTCAGTCGAACTAGCACACGAGTTCACTCGAGATCAGAACGTGAATAACAGGCGAATTGGATTTCGACTCGTCAAGGTGTTGGATTTTGATTGAAAATAAAACTTCGCTGAAATGCTACTACGAGGTGATCGAGTGGGTGGCCCAGCAACCCTGGTGTACCGGCAAAGTTGGTCTAAATGGTGGCAGCTTTCTGGCAATTACTCAATACCATGTGGCAGCCTGTCAGGCTTGTGGTAGCCCACCGCCATCCTTGTGCCATATCTCTCCCTGGGAAGGGCTTACAGACCGGTATCAGGATCTTTATACGACATAACCTTTAACTATTATAAATACAATCAGGCAAGCATATCTTCCAAGGAGAATAAATGAATAATTCAAGGATTTCTTTGGCCAGCATCTGTCTTTTATTCTTTATGCTTTGGGCACCACTAGGGCAATATGATTTTCTAGTAGAGAATTGGATGAAGCTTGGTATCTATATTGCTCCATTTCTCTTTTTTATGTTCTTCGCATCCAGGACACAAGAAACCGAATCAATTCTCTACGATGTGAAATTGATGTCCGTCTTAATGCTAGTAGCCTATATCGTTCATCAATACGAGGAACATTGGATCGACCTCTTTGGTAATCAATATGCGTTTTACGGATATATCAACGAATTATTCCTAAGTACGCTCAATGTCCAAAATACAGGCATTATGCCATTGAGTCCTGAGTCGATTTTTGTTATCAATACGTCTCTCGTTTGGCTGGTCGGGATCATTGCCATTTGGCGTAGTCCAAAACATCTGTTTCCAGCACTGACAATGGCGGGAATAACCCTTGTTAATGCAGTTAGTCACATTATGGCGGGAATAGCCAAACAATCGTATAATCCTGGATTGCTAACAGCAATTATCATTTTCATTCCTTTAGCAATTGTTTTTTATAGAAACATATTCATAACTGTTCCCACGGCCAGCATACAGGTGAAAGTAAGCATTATTTGGGCTATTCTTGCACATGTAATTATGGTTGGTGGGCTGTTAGCAGCTAACTGGTTTGAGCTTTTTCCCGAATATATATATTTTGCAGCATTAATCATATGGTCTATAATCCCAGCATTTTTATTCAATTCATCTGCTCAGACAATTCAATCAACGGAATTAGCAAATTAAGAATCTTGTTCATTAGCCTCTTCCTGCAGAAATTTCAGAAAGGCTTGTACTTTAGCGGTTCGATGTAAATCAGCATGGGTAATTAACCAGAATGGTACATCCCATTCATCTTGATGGGGAGAGATTTCAATTAAATCAGAATGTTGTTTGGCTTTTTCAGTCGGATAGAAACCGATTCCTATACCCGATAGGATTGCGTGGTCTAACACGAGCACATCAGTACTTCGAAGAACAACATTTTTTTCAGGAATATTTTCTCGCATCCAGATGTTGAGGTTAAAGGGGGGGCCAGAATTTAGATTGTCAAACCCGACAAAACAATGGTTTACAAAATCCTCAGATGTTTGTGGAATACCATTACGGGAAATGTAATCAGCACTGGCGTATAGTCCCACTCTTGTCGTCGTAAAAGGTTGGACGATGTGATCTGGTAGCTCAGGCTTAGAACCCGCGCGTACAGCCACGTGGGCTTCTCCATAGTCCAGCCGAAAAAGCCTTTCACCGGTTAGATATCGCACCATGACACTTGGATGTTGAGCCTGAAAGGATTTCAGTATCGGGATCAGCATCGGTGCAAGGATATACAACGATGTTAAGATAAATTCACCCGATAATTCTGTTGTGTCTGCTGTTGCTAGTTCTACTAGTCTGCTGAATTGTGCGTCCGCTGCTTTAGCTACCCGCATTAAATCCAATCCCAACTCTGTTGGCGTATATCCCCGTGCATGGCGCAGAAAAATCTTGGCCCCTAAAACTTCCTCTAGCGTATCGATATGGCGAATGACGGTTGAACGGTGCACATCCAAAGCCTCTGCTGCAGCGCTGACGGTCCCTAGCTGTGCAACCTGATAGGCCGTTCTGATTTCATTCCAATTGTCCATCGAGCCACCTTAAAAAAATCGCAAATCTGGTGTTTAAATTACTGCACTTCATATCTCATTCCAATTACTTATCGAATCGCCTTCGTAAAATCGCACGCCTGATGTGTATTTAAATGAACATTGCGCATATTTTTCAAAATGCTAAGTGTGTGGAGAATGAGCAATAAGGCCCCAAGATTATGTTAGAAATGCGTCTCAGAAATAGCTACCCAAGGTCAATTCAGCGAATCCTACAAACTACCGTTCTTGGACTTTTATCTGGAATAATGACGTCCTTGCCAGTGCGGGCGGCAGACGAGGTTTATTTGGACTATGATCCCTTTGGACGAGTAATCCCTACTTCATCTATAGAGGCCTTTGCCGAAAACGGTACTGTGGACGATGAGTTGGCTCCGTTTATAGATGCCATACCATCAGACAGACAACAGGATTTCCAACAGGTCTTAAACACTCCGCTGGACTTGCTGAATTCAGGTATTCCTGAGCAGGCAGGCGATCCCTTTGCTCTCTCCCAGTGGCTGTACTCTCCCATTGGTGAATCCGTCTTAGTCAAGATTGGGCGACTCATTCAAACCAAAGGGCGTCAAAATGGTCAGCAAGCTATTCGAGCTGCCATCATTTTGGCTGCGGCTGACCCGGCTGGTCTATCACCCATCAATCTTATTCGCCATTACCCAACCGGCGGTATGCGATTAGATTTTAAAGAAATCTTAGCCTTAGCAAAGGCTACTAAGATCAATCTTGAGACTACTGAACAGTTGATTACCGTCGCTACCCAACTATCTGAAGCTGCTGCTGCGGCTGAGCCAATTCTTGATTACAGTGCTCTACCTGTCTTGGCAGAAGCTACACAATTTAATGTGACCCAGCAGTCCTTGATGCTACAAGATAGCCAGCGAGATCGCACTTATCCAGTCGACCTTTACATGCCTGACGATCTCAATGCTATCCAGGGACCCATACCTGTTATGGTCTTATCCCATGGTTATAGTGATACCAGAAACAATCCGGAGGCTGTGGATGCGGCTCAGAAGTTAGCGGCCAATGGCTTTGTAGTTGCTGTACTAGAACATGTGGGCAGTAATAAGACCTATCAGAATGATTTACTGGCAGGTCTTGCTCAGGAATCATTTGAGGCGATGGAATTTGTTAATCGGCCGTTAGATATTCGGTTTCTATTGGATGCTTTAGAGCAAAAAAACAATACTGAATTTCAAGGACGGCTCCAACTCAATCGCATTGGTCTTATTGGTCACTCGTTTGGTGGCTATACTGCTCTAGCTGCAGCTGGTGCTACTGTTGACGTTGATCGTCTACAGCGTCAATGCGATCGCAACGCCGATATTACCCCTGAAAATATTAATGTTGCCCTTGCACTCCAGTGTCGATTATTAGAGCTGGACGCGTCCGCCATTCAACAATTAACAGACGGGAGTTTAGCCGATGAACGGGTGGGACATGTATTTGCCCTAGCTCCGGTGAGTAACCTGTTTGGAGAGAGCGGTATGGGTAAAATTCAGGTTCCTGTTGCAATTTTAGGTGGAGAAACTGATGTAGCAAGTCCTATTGCTCTGGAGCAACTAGTCGCATTTCAAGGATTAACAACTCCAGAAAAGTATTTCTATGTGGGAGAGAACCTTTCCCATACATCAGGGCTAACTCAAGTTATTTTGAGTATTACCAACCCCAATAGTGAAGGTGTAGAGAGCTTTGATGAAGCCAGAGAATTATTTTCTAATTTGCTTATGTCCCTTGCTATTGCTCACGCCCAAGTTTACCTACTAGACAATAATGATTATCGTCCTTATCTAACATCAGCCTACGTTGAGGCCGTCAGCATAGAACCGACTAAGCTGCATTTGCTGCGGTCTGCCCCAGATGAATTGTAACTAGATCGAACCTTAAACTTCTCATCAGCTAAAATCATGCTGAAATTTAGATTTTGTTAGCCTGCCGCAGAGAACGGGTGGTAGCATCATCAACTGTAAGCATGCTCGGATCAATCACTACACAATAGTCTCGCTTAGCCGACTCAACTGTAAGAAACCCATCTAAAACATCTTCCAAAACCAAAGCCGGATCACGCTCTAGTGGTTTACCATAGCCGCCACCACAGGGACTGATAGTCCGTAAGGTGTCACCGGGCTTTGTCTTACGGCAAGGAAATTTAGACGGTAAAACTTGAACGTCGTCACTATCTGGATGCAAGATTTGTACACCCCCCGGTGTACCATCGTCTCCACCAAAGATGCCCCAAGGCGCGTACTTATTGCCTTCTCCTTCTAAAGACATCTGCCCAGGTGCAAGAAACTGAATGTCTCGAATTGAGCCCAGACCACCTCTCCATTTGCCCGCACCGCTGGCATCCTCAATAAGTTCGTAGCGGGTCACCCTTAAGGGTAAATGGGCTTCAATGTCTTCGATAGGATTGTTGCGGGTGTTAGCATAGAGTGTATCCACCCCATCCATACCATCTTTTCCGTAACGCCCCCCGTAACTACCTTCGGTAATATCCATATAAACCCAGTAGTCTTCATCCGCTGCACCACTATAGGACACTACTTTAATATTACCGATGCCGCCACTGACATTCTGAGGGGCTACTTGAGCTAACGCTTTCATCAAAGTGTCAGCAACAATATTGCCTGGACAACAGCGGGCAATCACTGGGGCCGGATAAATGGGATTCGCTAAACATCCCTTGGGAGCAACAATATGAATAGGACGCGTCAGCCCAGAATTCTGGGGCACATATTCCATCAAAGACGTATCTAACAGAACAGACCGCAGGGTGACAAAAATAGCGATGTCCACAGTGCCGACAAAGGGCATATTGATGGGGCGATCATCAACCTGAGGCGCTGTACCCGTCAGGTCGATGGTCATATCGCTGCCATCAACAGTGACAGTAACGGCAATTTTTAGGTCTTTTTTGCTCGGGTCCGGATCATCCAAGAATCCATCGATAAAGCCTTCCGCAGAGTAGGTACCATCCGGAAGTTTTTCAACGGCCTGGCGAATCATCCGTTCGGAATAGTTCATCAAGACTTCGCTGGCCGCCAATACAGTACCCAGGCCATACTGGTCTACCAATTCTAAAAACCGCTGTTCACCCACACGACAGGCCGCCACCTGGGCTTCGATATCTCCTACTACGACCTGGGCACTGCGAATATTTTGCCGTAGCATCCGCCAAACCTGACGGTTTTTGACTCCCTTTTCGTAGATTTTTACAGCCTTGAACTGTAGCCCTTCGGCAAAGGCATCCACAGCATCGACAATACCGCAGCTGCCGGGGGACGATGAGCCAATATCCAGGTGATGGGCTGTGGTAAAGGAATAACCAATCAGTTCTTCTCCCCGAAAGATGGGAATGCCGATACCAATATCTGGACCGTGAGAAGCACCGTAGTAGGCGTGATTGTGCAGAATCACATCACCAGGGTAAAACTCTTCACCGTCTTCTTCCATGGCTTTGAGTACCCCCCGCATATAGCCCGGAATAGGTCCTAGCTGTAGGGGAGTGCTGTAGGCGCATTCGGCCAGCTGCTGACAGTCGGCATCGAGAATGGCAGCACCAAAGTCCTCGGACTCGCGAATGATACTGGAGTAGGACATGCGGGCAAGCTTGTGGCCCATTTCTAAAGCAATGCCGTTGAGGGCTCCGGCGATGACCTGGGCAGTGACAGGGTCAATTTTGGGAAGTTGGCGGGGTTGGGGAGGAGAGAGAGGCATGGGAGAAGAAGAGAAGGGAAGAAGGCAAGAACCTTTGTAGAGGCGTTCCATGGAACGCCTCTACCAGGGGTGGAAGGAGGCTAGGCGGTGCCGGTGGTGGTGGCCATGGCTAGGGGGGGATCTAAGGGAGAATCATAGGTGACGCGAATGACTAGGTTGCCGTTGGGTTCCAAGGTAGTGCGGCTGTGGGGGGGTAACAGAATGGTGGAGTCTTTTTGGAAGATAACGGCAGGACATTCGATTTGGGCTCCTACGGGGAGCCGGTCTCGGTCGAAGAACTGGGTAGAGTATTTTTCTAGCTGACCATTGACTCGGAAATAGGTGACGGCTGTTTTTAGCCAGGCGTCTTGAAGGTCTCCTTTAGTCGGCGCGGGAAAGTCAGAGAGTTTGGGCATGGGGCCAGTGCCAGTGACTCTGAGAGTGACTAACTCCACCGGATTTTCTGGAAAAGCATGGCCGTATTCGGCGGTGTGGAGATCGTGAAACTGTTGCCACACTGCTTGTAGGGCGGTTTCATTCAGGATGCCGCCCGGGACCTGAGCCCGCAGCTCGTAGCCCTGACCCACATAGCGACAGTCGGCAAACCGTTGCAGGGTCATATCTGCTTCGCTAAAGCCATCGGCCCGTAGTTGTTCTTTGACCTGGTCTTCCAGGGATTGTAAGTCAGCATTGAGCTTAGCCAGATTGGGCTCGGTGCTGAGAGTAAATTCGTTTTGGATCAGGTCGTGCTTAAGGTCAGTGGTGAGCAGCCCCATGGCGGAGGTAATGCCGGGATAGCGGGGAACAATTACTTCGGGGATACCAAGGGATAGTGCCACTTCAGCGGCATGAAGCGGACCCGCCCCACCCTGAGCCACCAGGGCAAACTTGCGGGGGTCCTGACCTTTTTGGATGGTGCGGGAGCGGATGGCATTGGCCATGTTGTTATTCACGATGGTGAGAATTCCCGCTGCGGTTTCATGGAGGTCCAGACCCATGCGATCCGCTAAAGCCTGCACCGCTGCAAAGGCTTTCTCTGGGTAGATTGTCATTTCACCACCGAGAAAATACTCTGGATCTAGTCGATTGAGAACAACGTTGGCATCAGTCACGGTGACTTCGATGCCTCCTTTGTCGTAACAAACAGGACCGGGCTCAGCTCCAGCACTACGGGGACCGACGCGAAACGCACCGCCCGCATCAACGTAGGCGATGCTGCCGCCACCGGCACCAATGGTATGGACATCGATCATCGGTACCATAACGGGGTATCCGGCAATCCAGGTATCTCGCGCTGTGGCTTCAGCAAAGCCGCGCTCGGTAACAATGCCAATGTCGGTACTGGTGCCACCCATATCGAAGGTAATCAGTCGATCGCACTCAGACTGAGCACCAGCGGCGGCACCCCCTAGAACACCAGCAGCCAACCCTGATAACAACAAAGTAACGGGTTGTTCTCCAGCGACATCGGCTGTGGCCACACCACCGTTTGAGCGCATGATGTGTAGTTCACCCCGCACAGATTGTTCTTTAAGGCTGTAGCTCAGGTTGTTGATATAGCGTTTTACTTTGGGGCCAACAAAGGCATTAATACAGGCGGTGGTGAATCGTTCAAACTCTCGGAACTGGGGAAAGATGCTGGCGCTGGTGGTGATAAAGGCTTCAGGGTAGAGTTCTTTAGCAATGGTGGCCACTCGCTCTTCATGGCGAGCATCAAAATAGGAGTTGAGAAAACAGATGGCAATGGATTCAACGCCAGCTGCTTTGAGTTCGAGGATGGCGGCTTTGGCTTCGGCTTCGTTCAGAGGAGTAAGGATTTCGCCTTTAGGGTCGAGGCGTTCTGAGACAACTTTGCGATCGCGCCTTTTCACCAACGGTCTCGCCTGCCACGGAATATCCTGCATGATGGAATAATGCTGGGGTCTTTGGTGACGACCAATGTGAACAATATCCCGATAGCCCTTTGTAGTTACCATGCCTGTGCGGGCCCCATCATGGGTGAGCAGCGTATTGGTGGCAATGGTGGTACCGTGGAGCACATGTTCAATATCGCCGTAGTCCGCCTGGGCCATCTGACATAGGGTTTCAATACCCTGGATCATGGCAATGGAAGGATCATCTACCGTTGTTGGTACCTTGTGGATCCAGGTCTGCTGTTGGGCCACATCTGCCAAAATTAAATCAGTAAACGTGCCACCAATGTCTACGCCGATGAGTTTCATACTGGGTTCCTAAGGTAGAAGCCATCGTTGGCATCTTAAGCATTTATCTTTGAACCAAGTGTTCAGAATGTACCGTTTAATGGGATTCCACTGATTGAGCAAATAATCATTAATGAACCGTAATACTCTCACTTGGATCTTGCACTAAGTCGATTGTGCAGCTTACTACTACGCCAGATTCAAAATGAGTGCTATTAGAATCGAGCATTCTTTTCTTACACACACGTTATGTGATTCTTTTGAGTTTCTCTCAATTTCTCAGCTACTCTGAACAGATTGTGAACGCTTTACCATAGAAACTATGCCGCTTACCTCAGCCCCTATGGTTTCTGCCACTGCCCAACGCCCCCAATCGGGACATCTCCGCGCTATGCGCCAGGATATGATTGGCTATCTTGAAAGCCTTTCCCAGCAGGGGGATTTTCTGAAGCTGCCCCTGGGCCTTGGCACTGCTTACTACCTCAATCACCCGGACGACATTCGTGAAGTGCTGGTCACGCACTCAAAATTTTTTCACAAGCCTTCTACCATCAAGTATGCCGCCAGCGGTCTGTTTGGTGAAAATCTCTTTACTACGGATGGGAAACTGTGGAAAGTACTGCGACGAACCATGCAGCCTGCATTTCAGTCGCAACAAATTCGTGACCATGCTCAAATTATGATCGATGCCACTACCGAGATGGTGGATCAGTGGCAGCCGGGTCAAACCGTTGAAATCTGTCAGGCGATGATGGACCTGACCATGGGCATTACCAGTCAGGCATTCTTTGGCGTAGACCTGCGAGATCGGCAAGAGGCTAAAAATATTGTTCGATTTATCGAGCTGTTTAACCAGCGAATTTCTGGGATACCGCTGCCTGCCTGGGTGCCGCTGCCTGCCACGTTGGAAATGAAGCGTCAGATTGCTAAAGCAACCCAGCTGTTTGACCAGCTGATTGATGAACGGCGTCATTCAACCCAGGGCCATACCGATATGCTGGCGATGCTGGTAGCGGCCCAGGCTGCGGATAGGACTGGTTTGATTACGGATAAGCAGGTGCGGAACGAGGTCATGAACCTGTTTGCAGCTGGTTATGAGGTGACGGCGAATTCCCTGGCCTTTGCGCTCTATCTTATTCATCAGCACCCTGTCGTAGAATCTCGACTGCGGAACGAAATCAACCATGTTCTGAGTAGCCGCACTGTCGCCTTTGATGACCTGGCCAACATGCCGTACCTGGAATGTGTTCTGAAGGAATCCATGCGGTTGATGCCGGTGACGGCAGTGTTTGCAAGGCAGGCGACCCAAACGGTTACCTGGGCTGACCGTACCATTCCCAAGAATGCAGCGGTGCTGGTCTCGCCCTGGACGCTGCATCGACGTGGCGATATCTATCCAGAGCCGTTTAGGTTTAACCCTGATCGCTTTGATATTAGTAGACGTAGCCAGACTCCAAAGTTTGCCTATTTGCCCTTTTCAGGAGGCAGCCGTATTTGCATTGGTCAGGCCTTTGCCATGACTCAAATGCGCATCAACCTGGTGACTATTTTGCAGCACTATCGCTTGAGTACAGCATCTGATTATGTAATGAGGCCCTACTTTAGTTTTAATACTCGACCTCAGGATGGCCTACCCATGCAGCTTGCGCAAATCTGATTGTTTGTATCTCTTACCTTATGACAGGGTGATGTCCTCGGGCTGGGACGATTGGGGCCAGAGGACAATCCTGACTTCTTTGATGGAGGATGCACGTCGCAGTAGCCGGTGGGCAATAATGCGAAACATGGTATCCAGGGCGGTGCCACGGGGGAGTCCGGCATTGCCTGTGCCCAGCAGGGGAAAGGCAATGGATGTGATGGACAATGTTTCTGCCTGGTAGAAACAACTATCGACAATTTCAGCGATAACATCGCGGGTGGGAAACTGACGAGATTCTCCATCGACGCCGATGGAAATGCCATGGAACACAAACCGCGAGGGGAGATCTCCGGCAGCGGTGACAACGGCTCTCCCGGCTCGAACGGGGGTAAACCGCTGCGCGTCTTCCCGAAATGAGCCGCCAGCTTTCTTGGCCAGGGCGGCAGATACGCCACTGCTCATGGTTAACATGGCGTCGTCAGAACTGACGAGAACGTCGACGGCCTGCTCAGCTAAATCGCCAAAGAGAATCTTTAATCGGCGTTTGTTGGGAAAATCAAAGATTGTTGGCTGATCAAATTCTGTTGCGTCAGGGCTAAGAAACTGTTTACGATGAATTTTGAAGATGCCAAGATAGTTGGCAAGGGTTTTATCGATGGTGTGTTCCCAGGGCTGTATGCTTGATGAGTTGAGGATTTCATTGATTTGAGAGAAGCTGGAAAACCGATCGGCAGGGTCTTTGGCTAAACATCGTTCGATACAGTCATTTAATACGCTGCTCACCAATGGATTACGCGATTTGGGTGGAATCAGAGGCTCTGTCTTATGTTTCCAGACGACTGACCAGGGATTCTCGGCCTCGAATGGAGGCTGATTGACAATGGCGTGGTAAAAGGTGGCACCAAAGCTGTATACATCGGCCCGTGTATCTACATTGCTAGGATTTTCCACCTGTTCTGGAGCCATGTATAAGGGGGTGCCAATCACCTCGCCATCTAGCGTGAGTTGATTCATGCGTTGGCCGGTGGCAATGCCAAAGTCCATTACTAAGGCACGCTGATGGGCGTCGATGATGATGTTGGATGGCTTGAGGTCGCGGTGAATGACGCCTTGAGCTTCAGCATCAATCATGCCGGAACAGACATCGCGCATCCACTGTCGAACGATATCGTCCTTAAGGGTGACTGCCGGATTTTTCATCATTGTTGCCAGGTCTTGACCGTCAATCCAATCCATGATCAACACTCCCCGGTTTTGGCTCAGCTTGAGGAAATCATGAACCGTTACTACATGTCGAGATTGAATCCCAGCCATTGCGATCGCTTCTCGATGAAGCCGTGAAACGTTGGCATTGGGCCTGCAAAGCTTAAGAGCAATCGGCCGGTTTAATACCTGATCGTGCCCCCGAAAGACAACGCCCATCCCGCCATGACCAATTGCCTCGAGCAGCTCATAGCGCTCTTTGAGCTGGGCCATTTCATCGGCGGTAAGTTGGTGGTGTGTTGATTCAAGCATTTAGTCTAGAAACAACCTGTGGTGCATAACTATAGATTCAACATCAGCTATACCGACTAAGAACCCTATTCTGGGATCTTATCCGGCATTTTGAGTGATCAGCCCTGTATTCACAGAACTTATATCCGATGGGGATTGGATGGTTAATGACGTCGATACGTCATTAACATCTTGTGACAGTTAGGCATCCCTGTTTAGGCTACAGAGTAACTCCCACTGTTGTCAGGCCCCTTTAGGGTACTTTTTATACCAGTATTTGTTTAACCCTTAACCATACCAGGGTGAAGACCCGGCATTATAAAGCACAATCTTTGTATGAATTGAGGCAGCTTTACAAAATTGTTATCTGCATTTAAGCAGAGATTAAGCTTGCTATGGTCGGTTAGTAATCAGGTTGACATTGTTTTTAAGTATGTACGTTAACTACTCAGGTAAATTAGCCGCCGCACTTTTGATCAGTTTGGCACTGGCTACTGGCTGTACCTCAAGTTCTTCTAGCGGTCCCCTTGATGGTGGTACGGCTTCTAGTACATTGAACAACAATCAAGAGGCCGCAGCTGACCCCATCGTTGATTCGGTACCTGAGTCAACGGCGGTTGCTGATCCGTGTGCAGGTGTCAATTCTGATGCAGAGGTTGCTGTTGCTGTTGAAGCAAGTGCAGCTGAAACCTCAACAATTCGTTATTTTGAGGATGACAGGGGCTTAGCGATTCGTGGTGCCGATCCTGTTGCCTACTTTACCCAGGGTGGGCCTGTGGCGGGTAGTGCGGAGTTTGCCTATACCTGGAACAATGCTACATGGCAGTTTGCCAGTGCAGAAAATCGGGATCTGTTTGCGGCGAATCCTGAGCAGTATGCGCCTCAGTATGGTGGCTTTTGTGCCTGGGCTGTCAGTCAGGGGTACACCGCTTCCACCGATCCTAATGCCTGGCGGATTGTAGATGGTAAGCTCTACCTCAACTACAACCAGGGGGTACAAAGACGATGGGAAAGAGATATTCCAGGCAACATCAATAAGGCGAATGCCAACTGGCCTGGGGTTTTGTTAGGTTCGTAGTGAGAAACGCTATATAGGTTGTGATTTCGACTATCTGTGCTAGGAGATTTCGACAATTCCCATCATGCCTTGATCTTCGTGGTCGAGAATATGACAGTGATAGACTGTGCGGCCAACAAAGTCTTCAAATCGTACCCGCAGGGTGACAGACTCATAACCTTTGAGACTGACCGTATCTTTCCAAGCTAGAAAAGGCTCCGGCTGACCGTTGCGCTCAAGCACCTGGAAGCGGTTGGTGTGTAGATGGAAGGGATGATCGATGCTGGCTTGGTTGATGATTTTCCAATCTTCTACCTGATTGAGACGGACATGGGTGTCTACACGGTTCATGTCAAATGAGTTGTTGTTAATGATGAAGCCGGTGGTGCCTGTACTAATGCCGTGGTTGAGTACAAACTCGCGGGTAGTGGTTGCTTTGGGTAACGGTTTAACGGGAATTAACGCCTGGGGTATGGGCAATGGTTGGGAGTAGTCACTGGGTTGATAGCGCAACGTGGCGATAGTTGTTTTGGCGGGTTGCACGATGCCGGACATTTGCTGTACTGCATCACCTAGAGAGTCCACCATGGAGCCCATGCCTCGGTCGTAGGGCAGGCTAATTAGCTGATAGTCGCCGGGTTCCTGCTGGCCTGGAATGAGGAGTTCTGCCCGTTCACCGGGGGAAAGCCGCAACGTGTCAATTTTAGTGGGGGATGAGATCGCACCGCGATCTGTTGCAATTAACCACCAGGGATGGTCCTGTAGCTGCAGCTGATAGATGCGGGAGGCGGATGCATTTACCAACCGCAGCCGTAGCAACCCGTTTTGCCGCAGGTTGACGGTGGGATTGCGCTGACCATTGGCGAGCAGCAGCGAACCTTCACGCCCCCACTTTAGTCCCAGGGCATGGGGGGCTAAAGGCCGTAATGCCGCTTCAAAGTCTTGTAGCACCAGCAGTGCCTCATCCGCCTGCTGCAGTTCAGGAATCTCATCAAGATCACCCCGAATCACCAGTGGTCCCGCTAGCCCACCAAATACCTGGCGAGCCACATTCAGATGGTAGTGGGGGTGGTACCAGGCTGTAATCCCAGGATGATTGGGGAGAATCTGAAATTCGTAGGTGTATCGCTCACCAGGAGGCACGTCTAGAAATACATTGTCGATATCAGGGGAAATGTGCAGCCCGTGGTAATGGAGATTTGTTGGCGTATCGAGCTGATTAATCAGGGTTAGACGGACCGTATCTCCCGCCCGCGCTTCGAGCAGGGGACCTGGTGCTTGAGCGTTATAGGTCAGTACCCTGGTCCGCTGCCCCGCTAGCTGCTTAGTCTGAGCCTGAGCCGTCAAGGATAGCTCCAGCAATCCACCCTGGCTGGCAACGCGACGAATGGGCCGTGCACATTGGGAAAACAGCGGCGCGCTGGCAGCTAGGGCAATAACGCTAAGAAATTGACGACGATGCATAGATTTTCGAATAAATCAAATTATGAAACCCCCTAGACTCTCTAGCTCACTAGAGGGTTTAGGCTAAGGTTAATTAAGACTCCAATCAAGCCTACTAGGCTATTGCAAGATTATGACGCTTCAACTAACCGTTCCTAATATGGCCTGTGATGCCTGTGCCAAAAACATCACAAATGCCCTTAAGTCTCTAGACACCAATGCGACTGTCACTGCTGATCCGAAAACAAAGCAGGTCGATGTTGATATAGACGCCACTGAGGCAGCTATCAGAACGGCGCTGGAGCAAGCAGGTTATCCGGCTGCAGCCTAGGAGCATAGGGATAAGACGATGGGCAAGCCCTAAGGGGGGGACCGTATGACGACGACGACACTGGCTTTAAAGGGGATGAGCTGTGCGGCCTGCGCCAACAATGTCGAGGCTGTGATTCGACAAGTGTCGGGGGTGACAACGGCCCAGGTGAACTTTGCCGCGGAGCAGGCTAGCGTTGACTACGACGAGGGCAGTACGAGCCTGGAGGCGATCCAGGCCGCTGTTGCGGATGCGGGCTATGAAGCCGCCGAAATTAGAGATGTTAGCGCTGATGTCGCCGCTGATATCGCACAAGAGCGTACCGAGCGCAGACAACAACAGCGAGCACTGTTGTCGCGAGTGGTCGTCAGCGGCATTGTGGGCATCGTGCTGATTGTTGGTTCGCTGCCAGCCATGCTGGGCATCAGCATCCCCGGTTGGCCCATGGTTTTGCACAATGCCTGGGTGCAGCTGGTACTCTCAACGCCAGTGTTGTTCTGGTGTGGTCAGTCCTTTTTTGTAGGTGCCAGCAAGGCCTTTCGCCATCGCACCGCCAATATGAACACTCTGGTGGCCCTGGGGACCGGGACCGCCTATCTTTATTCTCTGTTTGTGACCCTGTTTCCTGCCGTACTGATGTCCCAGGGGTTGGCACCGGAGGTTTACTACGAAGCGGCTGTGGTGATTATTGCCCTGCTGCTACTGGGGCGCTACTTGGAAAATCGGGCCAGGGGGCAGACATCGGATGCCATTCGTCAGCTGATGGGGCTACAGCCTAATACGGCTAAAGTGATTCGCCAGGGAGAAGAGATGGCAATTCCGATTGAGGCGGTGGCGGTGGGAGATACGGTGGTAGTAAGGCCTGGCGAGAAAATTCCGGTGGATGGTGAAGTAGTTGCCGGGAGCTCCACTGTGGATGAGTCTATGGTGACAGGGGAGCCGATTCCGGTTGAAAAACAGACTGGCGATACTGTGATTGGGGCAACCATCAACAAAACTGGCAGCTTTCGTTTCCGGGCTGCACGGGTGGGCAAGGATACGATGCTGGCTCAGATTGTGCAGCTGGTGCAGGCCGCCCAGGGGTCCAAAGCGCCAATCCAAAAGCTAGCGGACCAGGTGACCGGATGGTTTGTGCCGGTAGTCATTGCGATCGCACTGCTCACCTTTGTTCTCTGGTTTAATCTCACCGGCAACACTACCCTGGCCCTGCTCACCACTGTGGGGGTATTAATTATTGCCTGTCCCTGTGCCCTGGGGTTGGCCACCCCCACCTCCATTATGGTGGGCACGGGTAAAGGGGCTGAAAACGGTATCTTGATTAAGGATGCCGAGAGTTTGGAACTAGCCCACAAACTGCAGACCATCGTGGTGGATAAAACCGGTACCCTCACCCAGGGTAAGCCGATGGTAACCGACTATGTAACTGTGCGGGGGATAGCCAATGGCAGTGATATCAAACTGCTGCAGCTGGCCGCCGCCGTTGAAAACAGTTCAGAACATCCCCTGGCCGCTGCGATTGTGGCCTATGCCATGGCTCAGGGCGTGAGCAATCTGCTCGAGGTAGACGACTTTAAAGCGGTTGTTGGCAGTGGTGTACAGGGGGTGGTCAATGGCCTCCAGGTGCATATGGGTACTGAGGAATGGCTTAATGCTCTGGGGATTGATACCGGGTATCTCCAGGCTCAGCGACAGGCATGGCAAGCGGCGGCTAAAACCACCGTGTGGATAGCGGTAGATGGCAAGGCGGAAGGGCTGCTGGGCATTGCCGATGCCCTGAAGCCGTCATCGGCCAGTGCTGTTCGAGATCTGCAGCGTATGGGGTTAGAGGTGGTGATGTTAACGGGGGATAATCCTCAAACTGCAGCCGCCATTGCCCAGGAAGTGGGGATTCATCGCTACATTGCCCATGTTCGCCCCGATCAAAAGGCGGCCCATGTAAAACAGCTGCAAGCTGATGGTAAACGGGTGGCCATGGTGGGAGATGGCATTAATGATGCGCCGGCCCTGGCCCAGGCGGATGTGGGCATATCGATTGGGACAGGAACCGATGTTGCGATCGCAGCCAGCGATATCACGCTTATTTCTGGCAGTTTAGACGGCATTGTCACCGCCATTCGTCTGAGCAAAGCCACCATGGCCAATATTCGCCAAAATCTGTTCTTTGCCTTTATCTACAACGTCGTCGGCATTCCCGTTGCCGCCGGGATTCTGTACCCCATCTTTGGCTGGTTGCTAAACCCGATGATTGCCGGGGCGGCCATGGCCTTTAGCTCCGTCTCTGTGGTGACCAATGCTCTACGGTTGAGAAAATTTACCCCCCAAAGTGTGCGACTATGAAACTCAAGTCTTTTTTACTCAGCGGATTGTTTTGTGTCGGTTTGGTGGCCAGCACTGCATCCATAGCCAGTGCGAAAGTAGGAGCCTTTCAGGCCATCGAGCAGCCCTTACCCCTTAAGCTAGGCGTCACGGTCGTGGGATTAGGCTTGGTTGTTACAGAACTCTGGTGGTTTCTTTTAAAAAGACAATAAGATTTTTATAACGCGGCTTCTTCCTGTAGTGAGGATGTATTATCGAAAAGCACAAAGCGAAAAATCTATAAAGGTCTCTATAGATATAATTCAATGCAATAAAAACAAGACATGCGCCAAAGCCATCAGTGGCAAGCTTTTTGCGATAAATAATGTGAGCTTTCAATAGAATATTTCACGTCTGTACTTTAGATGGGTTTGGTATTAGCCTGAATATGTGGTGTATTGCTGACTGGCCGTGGCTGACGTATTTATCTCCTACTCTCGTCGAGATAAGGCCTTTGTACAAACCCTGCATGAAGCACTGACCGAGAGCCAGTATGAAACATGGATAGACTGGCAGGATATTGCCCCTACGGCAGAATGGTGGCGTGAAATTGAGATTGGTATTGAGGATGCCCATACATTTATCTTTGTCCTGAGTCCCGATTCAGTTACTTCAGACTATTGTCGAGCTGAGGCAGAGTATGCCGCCTCACATCATAAGCGGATTATCCCTATTATTCGGCGTAAGTTTCCCAAAGAGGAACAGATAGAAGACCTCGCTCACCTTCAATGGCTATCCTTTCTAGAAGAGGACCCCTTTGAACCAGCGTTTAACTCGCTGGTAGACGTGATCAATACCGATCTGGAACATAAGAAAATCCACACCCGGTTACAGATAAAGGCCCTGGAATGGAAAGAGAAAGAGCTAGATAATAGTTTGCTACTGCGAGGCAGCGAATTGAATGGAGCTGAGCAGTGGCTATTGCAGGCTAGTGCTGGTAAGGAACCAAAACCCACAGAGCTGCAAGGCGAGTATATTGCCGTTAGTCGTAAAGGGGCTACGGGACGTCAGCGTACCATCATCGGTACATTGTCAGGGTTGCTGTTGTTAGCCCTTGGAGCGAGTGGCTTTGCAATTGTGCAGTCTAATGAGGCAACGGCACAGCGAGATCGAGCAGAAAAAGCACTGATTGATGTTAGAACAGAGCGGGATCGTGCTGAAAAGGCTTTAGAACAAGAACAGACTGCCAGAGAGGCGGCGCAAGCGGCGCAAGTGGGGGAGAGAACACAACGTCGACTTGCTGAGGAGAAACAGCAAGAAGCAGAGCTGGCCCAGCAGGCTGAGACCGTTCAGCGACAACAGGCTCAAGCTGCTACTAAACGAGCTGAAGCAGGGGAGACAGCGGCAAGACAACAGACGATTCTTGCTACGCGACAGCGAACACGGGCAGAAAGCAGTGAGCAGACGGTGCAGCAGCAGCGGGAAGTGGCTGAAATTAGAGCGCTATCGGCAGAGGCGATTAACTTGTTAGAAGTGGAACCATTGAGGGCGTCATTACTGGCGATTCAAGCGGGTGGTCAATACATTAAAAATGAACATAGGTTAGATCCCCAAGGAGATACGCTTAACCTGGTTCAATCCAGTTTGTATGAGGTGGTTTCAAAGTCGTTAGAGGCTAATGTGATTACGGAGCATTCAGAACACGTTGCCGCTGTTAGCTTTAGCCCTGACGGAGAAAGAGTCGCCAGTGCCAGCTGGGATGGAACCGTTCGAGTCTGGGATAAGAACGGCAATGAAATAAATCGAATTGGTGTTGAAAAAAAGGGCACACGTGCATCTTCGGTTGAGTTTAGTCCTGACGGTCAGTTTTTAGTCAATGGCTGGGAGGATGGAGACTTTGCCGTTTGGAGTTTAGCTACTAATAGAATTCAAGAGTTTGAGGCTACCGAGAGAATAGTATCCCCACAAGAGCCTACAAGGGCTCCGTACACCTTTGGAAACAAAGGCGGTGTACTCTCTTTAGCCATCAGCCCTGACTCAAAGACAGTGGTCAGCGGCAATGTCGAAGGGCGTATACGAATTTGGGATCTAGATAAAAAGACATTTAAAGAAATTAGTGCAGAAAATTGTCCCACCAACTCCTTTCCCAATCGTTCCTGTCGGATTAATGCTATTGATATTAGCCCCAATGGACAAACGATAGCCACTGCCCATGCTGATGGAACGGTTAGGAAGTGGTCTTTGCAGGGTCGGCCTATCGGTAACCCCCTTGAAGGTTCTTCCAGAGAGGTCCATGCCGTCTTTATTGATGATAGTGGCACTGTAATTAGTGGAGATGAAGGCGGTAAAATCAGGATATGGCGAGGCGATTCTATTTCATCGGCCTGGAATGCCCACTTATACGGCGTCAATTCTATTTCGCTAATTTCCAGTAGTGGGAATACCCTGGATACCATCGTCAGTGCAGGGAATGATGGGTTTATTCGCATCTGGAATTTAAATGGCAACTCTGATCATCCCATTGAACTCCCAGCGCACCAGAGCCCGGTTTCAGATTTAGATTTCAGTCCTGATGGCAAGACATTTA
>JBCCXQ010000043.1:0-28344 GCA_039191365.1 Cyanobacteria bacterium P01_F01_bin.13
CCACGCCGAAAGTCACAGTGTCGGGCATGATGCTTGCGAAAAACGCCATCGGCTCCAACCGCTTTGACCAAGGCCAAGTCCGCATAGGTGCCGTAAGCTGAATCCGCCACCACGACATCGTCTGGCGTAAGCCCAGCATACAACTGACGAGACAATTGCCATTCACTGGTGTTAAAGGGAACCATCGCAGCATCGAGTACCACACCTGTAGTCATACAAAACCACATCACTAATTTGGCAATGGGAAAGCCACAACCTGCCTTCTGACTGCTGAGTTGAGGATACTACGCTTGGTTCTCTACCGTATCGCTCATCTGTATCCCGGTCCCATCAAACGCTTTCACGTGGCGACCACACCACAACTGCTCGGGGGGCAGTGACGTATGCAACGCGTTAGCCGTATGCGTCAGGAGTGGGGGGAGAATCGCAAATGGCAATCGTTTTCTCGCCTTGCTATACCCACCGGTATCCGATGATGGCATGGTTTCTCCAGTAGTGACCAGCCAGGTAGTCACTCGTTTGACGGCATGACTCAGACTTTTATCTTGGTCTATAATCTGAGATATCCAGGCCCACAACACTACTATCGGCGTATACAGGAACCCGACGATAGCTCACATTTTGGTCATCTAGTACTTGCTGAATTTCATGCTCATTGAGCACTTGGGCAAACGGCAAACCGAGACTATCTTGATATTTTTGCTTGAGGATCTCCGTACGATTCGGCATAGTAAAGGCAGTATTTTGGGGCTTCCAGGCTTTGATCTTCTCAGATCATCATGCTGGGGGCCTTTTCTTTGCCGTTTACGTCAGTGCCATTCGCTCATAATGGGCTTGCCCTTCGGGCGATTCTGCAAACAGCTCGACCAGCTCATCCGTATAAGTGTCTAAGGCTTCATACCAGTCACCAACACAATTATCCAGGGCATTGATGTCAAAAGTCATTGGTATTTGATAGAGCGTCATCATAAGTGCCTCAAGCTTAGGTCGAATTCTAATTCCCGTTCAGTTAAACTCAAAAATCTTTAATGCCCCACAAGTCATCTACCTCAATGCTAGAAAGCATCATCTGGATCCTCCTCACAGGCTTTTTCGCTGGACAAATTGCCCGCAGGCTCAAAGCGCCAGCCCTGGTCGGTATGGTTCTCGCAGGTATCCTCCTCGGTCCCCAAGTAGGCAATCTGCTCAGCCCAGGTGTCCTTAGTGCAGCCGACTCCCTTCGCACGATCGCCGTTATGATCATCCTAATGAAAGCTGGCTTGGGCCTGGATCGCGAAAAACTAGCTCAGCAAGGTACTGTCGCCCTGCGGCTTGGCTTCCTACCAGCTACCTGTGAAGCCATTGCCGTTGCCCTGGCTGCTATCTGGCTATTCCAATTTGACTTAGCCACGGGACTCCTGCTTGGCTGCATCCTCGGGGCAGAATCTCCAGCGGTAATCGTGCCCGGTATGTTGCGGCTGAAGAGTTTAGGTTGGGGTGTAAAGAAGGGCATCCCCGACGCGATTTTAACCGGCAGTGCTCTATCGGATGTTCTATTATTACTGGTGTTTAGCCTTCTACTAGCCTTTCTTACTCAAGAAACTGCTACCGGTATTACCTTCGGTAGTCTTCGCCTTAGCCCAGTCCAACTTCTACCCTTACAAGTCATCTTGCAGATCAGCTTGGGAATATTGCTAGGCTGGCTCACTGCGCGATTGCTCGTGGTGGTTTTAGCAAAACAAAACTGGACTCAAAATGCGGTACAAGATGCTATCGTTGCTGCCAGCGTTGCATTACTATTGGTTGTTGTTGCAGAACGTATCCCAAGCTTCTCTGGTTATTTAGCCGTCATGGCCACCAGTTTCTTTTTGATTGAGCTTGATGGTCCCTTGGCAAGGCGACTGCGGGAAGGATTCAACAGTCTATGGATTGTCGCAGAGATTATTCTATTTGTGTTGTTGGGAGCTAGTATTCAGCTGCATGTTTTAGGGGATACTCTCCTGGTCGGATTGCTGATATTAGCGATTGGCACATTAATAGGGCGCTCTCTAGGCTGGTATCTTGCCACGTTAGGCAGCAATTGGACGGGCAAAGAACGTCTGTTTTTGCTTTCGGGTAATTCAGCAAAAGCTACAGTTCAAGCCGCGATTGGGGCTATTCCTTTAGCCCAAGGTGTTAATGGGGGAGAAACGATTCTCGCCCTTGCAGCTCTGTCAATTTTGGTCACTGCTCCCTTAGGAGCATGGGCGATTCCCACCTTTGCACCCAAACTGCTGGAACGGGGTGAGGTAGACCCCACAAAAGTCTCTATACGTCGGCGTATTGTTCTTCTCGCCGCTGTTGATACTTCACCTCTTGCAGAACAGGTGTTAACAAAAGCAGCTGATCTTGCCCGTCGATGTGATGGCAATGTGGTGGTATTACATGTTCAGCGTTTTGATAATCCTCAAGGTCTCGAACAACTGCAACAACTTGCCAGACGACATTTAGCTGATATCCGTCATCGGTTTATCGCTACTTCTGGAGCCATTCCTACAGAAATTCTGCGCATCGCTCAAAATTATGGAGCTGCAGAAATTGTTATAGGTAAACGCGGTCATCGATATCTAGAAAATTTACTCGTTGGTTCCGTTTCAAAAACAGTTGTAGAGACCAGTCCTTTACCAGTGGTTATTGTAGAAGTAATTTAACTCTTTATCAGGTCATCGCCATTTCTCAATACCTGTGCAGCTAGTATATGCATGAACATCCGTCTAATCATAGAGGGTTCACGTCGTGGGCACATTAACCAAATGATCCATTGCAGACGTATACAGCGCATACTAGATCCGAGCATTCTCGACCGTCGCCGCTGCGAACTTATAAATGGGGAAATTTGGTAGATGGCTCCAGAAGATACCTTTTATCGATTCATCCGCTTTTACACGGGCAAGACTTTACCTCGTAAATCACCAGGACCATCCACGCCATACCGCTCCAGCATCGTCGGCAAAATATCATACAGCTGAGCAGACTCAAGTATTTGCCCACCTTTAGGAGACTTTGGATCATGGAAAATCATCAACCCATACTGAGCATGGTTTGCATCATCCGGCCCAGTATCATTGCCTTTCGCATACAGCTCACCAGTACCAACACTGCCCACCGAACGCCACGCCAGCCAGTCAAAATACACTAGCAAATCCGGAGCCATTCCCCGCACCTTCTGATACGTCTCTTGAGGGATATAGGCCTTTACTTCCATCGCAGACCCATCCGGTAACGTGATCGCCTCCAGCTCTGTGATCAGCTGTTCCCGAAACGCCTTAAACTCTCGCAACGGAATTGCACCTTGAGGCTCTCTCCCCTGCACATTCAAAAAGATTCTCGCATAGTAGCCCCCCGCTCCCCAGACTTTGGTTCTCTCCCAATCCACCTCCACCTTATCTAGGGCAGTCGGTTCATTCGGTTTCTCTTTTAGTGTGAGATATCCTTTCTCCATCAACCATTCATTGATGCAGATCCCCCCCATCAGCGGCTGTGCCCCATGGTCTGACACCACTAACACAGCAGTCTCATCATCACAGTTTGCCAATAACTGCCCTACCCGCTCATCTACATGACAGTAATAATCATGGATTGCGGTCGCGAAGGGCATATTCGGTATATAGTCCGGATGCCTCGGATCCATTGGCTTCCAAAATGCATGGTGAATGCGATCCACACCCATATCCACCAACATCAGAAAGTCCGGCTGGTCCTGTACAATCAGCTTCTCTGCCAGGGTAAACCTCTGGTCACATAGCTTATAGATATTCGCCAGAATCTCCGCCTTATCCTCTGAACGAAATTCTGGCACATCCATCATAAAATCAGGCATCCAGCTACGAATCTGCTCCCCTAACTCTGGCGGATGGGTAAATGTCACCTTAGGGCTGGGCGTCAGAAAACACGACACCATCGAACCATTGACTTCATAGGGTGGCGACGTTCCTGGCACACTTAGAGCTGCCACCTTCCAGCCTTCTTTACCCAGATAGTCCCACAGCCTCGGAAACCGTACAGCTCGACCATCTGCAATAGTCATATCCTGATAGGCCCGCGTCGCCCGATTGCGGAAGCCGTAGATCCCTAACTCTCCTGGATCGCGTCCGGTCATCATACAGCTCCAGGCAGGAACTGTAATGGCCGGAGTGGCACTCTCCAAGCGACCATAGCTGCCCTGGGCCATCAGGCGAGAGAGATTTGGTAAATCATCTCGCCACTTCTCAAACACAAGAGATGGCTCCATGCAGTCAAGACCGATAATAATGAGACGAGGAGAAGGAGGCATACCCTAATTCGTTACCGCCTTATGAAACCGTCGTCGCAATACTAATGTCGCCAAAGCACCAACAACCGCTATCAGCGATAAAATATGCACCACATTAAACGGCGTCCCTAGGAAAAACCAAGAATCGGTTCTCAGGAATTCAATAAAAAACCGTCCAAAGGGATACCACACCAAATACATCAGCGATAAGTCTCCCGGTCTCAGCTGTCTGCCAAATCGCTTCGAGATCCAATACAACACTAAAAATCCCAACAAATTCCACACAGATTCATACAGAAACAGCGCATGAAATCGGGTAGCTTCGGGATAGGTCGCTAAGTCGTTATAGGGAGCAATGCGATGCTGTGGATCGATGCGTAACCCAAAGGGCCAATTAGTAGGCGGACCGTAGAGTTCCTGATTAATAAAGTTGCCCCAGCGGCCAATGGCCTGGGCAATGGGCAGCCCTACTGCCGCTGCGTCCAAATACATCAACGTGGGCAAACGCCGCATTTTGGTAAACAACCACAGGGCAATGCCACCAAAGATAAACGCACCAAAGATATGAATGCCGCCACCCCAGATCTGTAAAATCTGACCAGGATTTTGGAAATAATAGGCTTTGTCACTGGACTGGACAAAGACATAGTAAAGACGCGCACCGATAAAGGCTGGAACTAGCACCCAGATCAGCATGTCCCAAAAGTCTTCAGGATTTTTGCCTCGACGTTCGATTTCTTGGCTAGCAAACCATGAGCCCACAATAACAGCTGTGGCCATGAGGAGGCCATACCAGCGTAGGGCAAAGGGACCTATTTCAATAATCGTCGGATCAACGGGAGGATACATACCTACTCTTCTAGATATCCAAGGTCTTTGAGGCGGCGGCGCACTTCTGGATCATCGAATCCAGTGGCCCGAGCTTGCGAATATAAGGCTCGATGCTCATCGGCATCTTGATTAAAGGCAGAAAGAGAATCTTGCAACGACTCCACCATTTCAGGAAAAATCTCGCTGAGATCCAAACTCTCACCTGGATCATCTTGAACATCGTAAAGCTGGGGTGGATTTTGGTCGGTCTCAATTAGCTTGTGATGACCGATCCATACTGCTCGTCTTGTCTGATCGCAAGCGTGTTGAGAGACTAGCTCTGGCTGACGTTTTTGAATCAAATTCAGTACGTTCTGTGGCGTCACTGCTTCTGCGTAGACACAGTGCTCAGGTGTAATTTCTTCCAGATTCTCGTTGTTATCCTCATGTTCTAAGCTCAACTCAGCTTCTTCTGATGTGGCCAGACCTGCTGCAGAAAGAACAGTATGGAATAAACAGCGTGTAGAAACTACATCGCTGCGTACGGTCGCGCGCTCAATGGTATCTGTTGGATCGTGAATGATCAAAGGCACCTGCACTAGCTCGTTATATATGGAGAGGCTATGGCCAATGAGCTGTTTCTCGCCTAAATGTTCACCATGATCGGCGCAGACAACAACATAGGTATTCTCTAAACGGCCTGCTGCTTTTAGCTGTTCTAGAAATCTCCCTACTTGAGCATCTTGGGCGGCTACTTCAGCATCGTACATTCCATCCAAGGTGTCTTTTTGCTGGTTTCCTAAGGCTCCCATCAGGGGCGCTAGCCAACCATAGACATCACTGTTAAAGCGGCGTAGATAGGTCTGGGCGTCACGATTTTTTAGAACATTGGGTGCAAATTTCTCAATGTATTCCCGGGGAGGATGATAGGGCATATGGGTACCCATCAGGTTGATAAACGTAAAAGCAGGCTGCCCTAATTCCAGGCCTTTACGCTCAATCAACAGTTTGGCAGCATCGTCCAAAGATTTACGGGTATTCCCTTTGAAGCTAAGGGCCGTTTGCCAGAGGGGCACCATCAGCGGCGTAAAGGATAGTGACAACAGCCAGTCAGAGCGAGCAAAGGCATCTTGCACTTTGTTCAGTGCCTTGGCAAGGGTGCGTTTAAAGAACTGACGGTACTTGTCTAAAAAGCTAGAGTGATTTCCGGCTTGATTGGGTCTAGAACTGAGCAGACCGCTATAGTTCAGAAAGCTGTAAAAGCCACGTCGTAAGCCGTTATTGATGACACCGACTAAGGGGTTATTACAAAATGCTGCTGTGTAGTAGCCGCCATCTTGTAATCGTTCTGCCAGGGTTTTGAGGTGGGGCGGCATCACCGAGTAGGACTGCTGCATCTGATGCTGGGAGGGGTACAGCCCGGTGAACATGGAGGCATGGGACGGGATGGTCCATTGACCGGGTGCGATCGCAACCTTAAACCGCGTCGCTCCCTTAGCAAAAGCATCTATACTCGGCGATGTTGGCTTCTCGTAACCGTAGCAGGACAGACGATCCACACGTTGGGTATCGAGTACCAAAAAAATGACATCCGGTTGGTTTGCAGGCATTGAAGCGCAGAATGAGCTTAATGATAATCTCTACTAAGTGTAGAGTACAAAGACTATAACTGTTGGTGGTTATCGACTCAAAGCAGAACGTTTGTTCAAGGGCAGAATGAAGAATATAGGAGGCAGAAGGTAGAAGGCATGCCTGACGAACTTTTGGATTTTACATTCTCACCCCACGGAGCTTCCCAGCTTAAGTGAATGCCCCTTTACTGCTTCAGTAGAAAGTCCTCTACTTGCTGCCGTATCGGCATCGAGGGCTGAGCACCAGTAGTCATAACCGATAGGGCCGCCACCGCGCTGGCCCACTCCACAGCTGCTCGCAGCGATTTTCCTTCGGACAAAGCAACCGCCAGGCCTCCATTAAACGCATCTCCAGCTGCCACAGTATCCACCGCCTCCACCTCAAAAGCAGGCACATGGAATACCTCAACCTCGGACGCCACTACAGCACCTTGGCTGCCCAGCTTCACAATCACCGTCGACGTTCCCCGCTGACGAAGCACCTGGGCTGCCTCCATGGCAGTCGTTACCCCCTTAACCTGCACACCAGTCAGTTGAGACGCCTCTGTTTGATTGGGCGTTAAAATATCGACCAAACTATAAAAATCTACAGGCAAATCTGATCGAGCCGGTGCCGGGTCTACAATCACGCAGTGGTCCACTGCCCGCCCTGCCGCCGCCTGCACCACTGTTAACGGAATCTCAAACTGCATCAGTAAAATTGAAGAACCATCATCCAACGGCAGGCGTTCTACATCCGTTCCATCCAACTTGCCATTGGCCCCAGGCACAACAACAATCTGATTTTCACCCATTTGATCAACATTAATAAGTGCCACCCCTGACGGTCCTGGATGGGCAATCACTAACCCAGTCTCGACATTAGCAGCCTGCAAACTGTTGCACAGTAACGTACCAAAACTATCGTCACCGACGCGGCCTACCATAGTAGTCGATGCGCCTAATTGGGCTGCTGCCACAGCCTGGTTAGCCCCTTTCCCCCCAGGAACTGTCGTAAAACCCTTGCCCAGCAATGTTTCTCCAGGTTGAGGCAAGCGCTGAACCTGAGCAACCAGGTCCATATTGAGACTGCCAAAAACAATGATGGACATTGGAACATTAGGGCTCAAAACTACCCCAACTATCTCCTAATCCTGTCAACGGGTCCAAACTCGGAGGCATCTCAGGTGGATCATCCACCTGCCAGGGATTAGGGGGGCGATCGCTACTCCATGCCCACCAAGCCTTGCCACATTCACATTGATAAAATTCTTGCCACTTACGCTTGTGATTGTGGGTATAAACCGGGGCTCGACGATTAATCCAAACATTCGTGGCTGCGCCCGCAGCCTCACCACAGCTCGGACAACAAAACTTGAGAGCATGGGTAGCCGACTCTGCCCACTCAGGTGGGATCGGTGAAAAAGCTTCCATAGGGTGATCCAGATAGCGTCTCCTAAGCTTAATTATGACTGCGATCTCAAAAAGCAGGTGCACCCATTTAAAGCGGGACGTTTGCCCGTTCCCTCTACTTTTCACCATGCTCTGTGGCGTGTCTCTTAAAACTTTGTGAAAAGACGTTAAGAATCTATAGTTGAATCAGGGCGGGCCAGGAACGTTCCGGGTCGGCTGTTCCTTTAGCAATAGGCAATTCCCGTGAAGGCAATCACTCTGCTTGGTTCAACTGGCTCCATTGGCACCCAAACTTTAGACATCATCGAACATCATCCCGATAAATTTCGTTTGGTGGGCATCGCCGCAGGCCGTAACGCCACTCTTTTGGCCGAGCAAGTGCATCAGTTTAAACCAGAAATTGTTGCCATCCGCGATGAAAGTAAGTTAGCAGAGCTCCAAGACGCCATTGCCGATGTGGACCCGCAACCCCAAATTCTGGCTGGGGCCGACGGCATTGTAGAAGTCGCCCGCTATGGCGATGCAGAATCCGTCGTGACTGGCATCGTTGGCTGCGCAGGACTCCTGCCTACTATCGCCGCCATCGAGGCAGGTAAAGATATTGCCCTGGCAAATAAAGAAACCTTGATTGCTGGCGGCCCAGTGGTCCTACCCCTGGTAGAAAAGCATGGGGTAAAGCTGCTACCGGCTGACTCTGAGCACTCTGCTATTTTCCAATGTTTGCAGGGATTGCCAACAGGCGGCCTACGACGCATCATTCTGACCGCATCTGGCGGTGCGTTTCGCGACTGGCCTGTGGAAAAGCTTAAGGACGTCACTGTTGCAGACGCAATCAAGCATCCCAATTGGTCCATGGGGCGCAAGATTACGGTCGACTCCGCCACCATGATGAATAAAGGTCTGGAGGTGATCGAAGCCCATTATTTATTTGGCATGGATTACGACCATATTGATACACTGATCCATCCCCAGAGTATTATCCATTCGCTGATTGAAACCCAGGATACGTCGATGCTGGCACAGCTTGGCTGGCCAGATATGCGGCTGCCGCTGCTCTATGCCATTTCCTGGCCCGAGCGCATCTTTACCGACTGGAAGCCGTTGGATCTAGCACAGTTAGCCACCCTTACATTTAAGGACCCAGATCATGCTAAGTATCCCTGCATTAATCTGGCCTATGAGGCGGGTCGGGCTGGAGGCTCCATGACGGCGGTGCTAAATGCAGCCAATGAGCAGGCGGTGGCAATGTTCTTGGAGGAAAAGATTCATTATCTGGATATTCCTAAGGTGATTGAAAAGGTCTGCGATCGCAACCGTGACCATCTCACTGCCACCCCATCCCTTCAGGACATCCTTGACGCTGATCAGTGGGCGCGCCAGGAAGTGATTGCGCTCAGCAATACGCTCCGTCAGGTTGTGGCGCTAGGCTCATAGGGTAAGATTGGTCCAACGATTAAGAGGAAGCGCAGCCCATGGAAATTGTGGTGGTGGTTGGTGCGATCGCTATTTCAATTCTGGTCTTCACCTGGTTGATTAAGGTGGTTAAGGCCACCCTTAAAACAGCCTTTTTAGCAGCGCTGATTTTGTTAGCGCTACAAATTTTCTTTGGCATCGGTCCCACCGCCATTTGGGAAACCATCCGTGACTTCATTGGCCAACAAGCTGGAAACGTAGTCCAGTAGATGCCGATTCTCTTTATCTGAACTTGATACAACGTTCACTTAATGTGAAGACAGGTATGCAATACTAAGCATGTGTTTCATCTGTAGTGTTGTTCATCTGCATTACACACAATAGCAATAATTGTGTTCGCAGCAATCTAATGCAAGCGTTCAGAAGATTGCCATATAGTGCGCTAGAGAGACTGAGCTGAAAAATATAGCCACTCAAATCCCTTAAACCAATATAAGAATGCTCAAAAAGCTTATTAAAAAGGCTTTTGAGATAGATTTCTGCAATTATCCAATTAACTAGTTTTGCATAAAATCATATATCGCCTACAAAATTAGTAGGTGTAATTCAGCCTGGAAGATTATCTCCTTAGTAACAACCAGCCAGTCTTAATCGAATCTCTTTATCTCATATATTCACACATATTGTTGTGCTCGCCAAAACGAGTACTTATTGATCATGCTAAACTCACAACTATCTCAACAACAGCCTGATGCGTTATCAATTGCATTTGTCGATACCAGTCTAAGCAACACTGACGTTCTATTACAAGGGTTGCAGGTAGATCGAGTGATCATGCTCGACGATCAGAGTAACGGCATTGAACAAATCTCTCAGATATTAGATCAGTATTCTCATACTTTAGAAAGTATTCATATCTTCTCCCCAGGAGAAATCAACACCTTAAAACTAGGTAATATCCACCTAACTAAAAATAACTTCAGCGACTATGAAGACGAACTCGTTAATTGGGGAGAGGCCCTCGCCGACAAAGGAGATATATTATTATACGGCTCCGAACTTGCTAAAAAGAGTGATGGCCGCAGGCTGGTTCGCAAAATAGCACGACTCATTGACGCAGATGTGGCAGCCTCCAGAGACCTAACCGGTAGTTCATCCTTAAATGGTGATTGGGATCTGGAATATAGCAAAGGAAACATTGAACATAGTATCTCACCTGATAACTATCAAGGACTGTTGTCAACAAACTACGTTGATGACTTACAAGTTAGACAGAACGAGACCTCTAACTTAATTAACGTCCCAACAACTCGTCGCAATACTGAGGTTGTTCTCGATAGGATACAACCGTCACCTCAGCAGAATTCCAATAGCATCGACACTACCCTTGAAAACAGCATCGAAGACACTCCTGACACTATTACTCAATCTGACGTAGTAATCAGCACATCTGACACTCAAACAGTATCTCAGCGCCTGGAGGCGAATCATAATACCGTCAGTCAAGATGCTATTCTCAATATCCAGTTTGAGTCTCACACCATTGGGCGATATACCGAGAATTTAGTTGATCGAGACTGGCAAAATGTTGCCTGGGCCAATCTTGGTGACCGTGCGCGCATTGTTAACGATTCAGACCCTGAACGAGGTCAAGTGTTAGAAATCACCTATCCTAGGGGAGCTGTCGGTTCACGGCAGAGCGGTAGCCAGTTTGAAGTATCTCTGCCTGAGGCAGATGAATTATGGCTGTCCTACTCTGTCAAATTTGGTGAGGGCTTTGACTTTAGAAAGGGTGGTAAACTTCCCGGACTAACCAGCAGCGGTAGTGACTACACTGGCGGGAGACGGCCTTCCAATGGAGATGGTTGGAGTGCTCGGTATATGTGGAGAGAAAATGGCACTGCCATTGCCTACCCCTACTATGTGGATATGCAAGGGAAATGGGGAGAGGCAATGCCCCTGGAAGAGGTTACATTTCACCTTGGGCAATGGCATCAAATTACGCAGCACATCAAATTGAATACGAATAGTCAAGCGAACGGTGTTTTAGAGACATGGGTAGATGGCAAAAAAGTACAGTCCCGATCAGATCTGCGGTTGAGGCTAGGCAATAAGGGCAAAATTGATTCATTTTATTTTTCCACGTTCCATGGTGGAAAAGGCTCAGATTGGGCCCCCAGAGTAAACAGTAAAGCCTTCTTTGATAGCTTTGTGATCAGCAAAAACGCTCCGGATTCACTACGTCGTTAATTAAACCTCCGGGGTGGGTTGGTAGCAGCCTATCCCATCGTTCCTAGACCCACATCTCATCCACCAAAGAATCTACTATACCCATGACCTACAGGTTGCTGTGTAGCGGTTAGAAATCACATTATTGCCGACTTATCCAGGGTAATACCCAATACAATAGGCAGTACTTCTTCCAAATCATTAGGTACTGCGGTAGAAGTTGATATCAGTACTTGCTACTGGAGTAATATTGTTATCTAGGCCAACTATTAGCCCAACTAATGGGAGATGACAGAATCTACATGTTCTTGGAAAGTATCTCGTGGTGCTGATATCTGAGTGATTTTTCTGCTAAAGACTATAACGCTATCCGTTAAGTATTTATGTTTTTGTTAACCTGTTTATTATTCTGGGGTAATGAACAGTTTGACGACAGTTTTCTATTCTCTTTAAGTCTTTTTATAAGTACGATCAGGCCATACATGTAAAAAAACTTACTTGTCTATAAGCCTCACTATGGTTGACTTTGAATGATACAAATCGCAGATTATTCCAATCACTGTTGGCATACATGCGACTTCTTTAATACCACTTTATGTATATGTCTGAAAATTTAGGTTGTCTTGATATAAGAAGTAGTGATCGTATCAGTAAGTTGTGATTGATTAAATACCGGGGGATCAATAGCTGTAATAACAATGCTTACTTACTATCAACCTTTAAACGCTAAAGAAAATGGCTGAATTTAACGGTGATTATCAGGACAATCTGATTAACGGTACTGATGAAAATGATGTGATTGATGGTGGCAAAGGTGACGATACCATCAATGGCGGTGCCGGTTTAGATGTGATTAATGGTGGCAAAGGTGCTGACACCATTAACGGCGGTGACCAAAACGATACGATTGATGGTGGTGCAGGCAACGACACGATTGATGGTGGTGCTGGTTCTGACGTAATCAATGGTGGCAACGGTGCCGACACTATCGATGGCGGTACTGGCAAAGACACTATCGATGGTGGTGCAGGCAACGATGCCATTAGTGGTGGTGGTGGCGGTGATGCTATCAATGCTGGACGTGGCGACGATATTGTGAATGGTGGCGCTGGTGCAGATACCATTGATGGTGGTAAAGGTGATGACATTATCATGGGTGGTAATGGCAACGACACGATTACTGGTGGTAGAGGCGATGACATCATCGCTGCTGGTACTGGCAGTGATGTAGCGTCCGGTGGTGCAGGTGCAGATTTATTTCTTCTGGAAGAAGGCGAAGGCAGCGTAACTATTACAGACTTTGAAGTGGGTCTCGATAACCTTGGTCTCTTTGAAATTGATGTAGCCAATGTGACCACTGAGTTTGATGGCACGAATACCAAGGTTTATTCCCTTGATGATTTAATCGCCATCATTGAAGGGGTAGATTTAGGCGTCTCTGATATTCAGTACGATGTTTCCTACTCCATTGCAGCTGATCAAGTGTCTGTAGACATTGTTGTTGAGTCTCTCTAAGATTGGCATCGGATTGATAGTTCGCAATACCTTTAGAAGGGCCGACACAGTTTTCTTGTGTTGGTCCATTGTTTTATTAACACTTGCTCACCCCTACAGCAGTCCTGAATTATCTGGCTTGACGCTTAACATATCCATCAACTCTGCCTGTTGACTTGGGTCTGCCGTTCTAACCAGCCTCGCATTTTGCCAGGATTTAAGAGCCCATAGGGATCTACCTGGGCTTTAAACGCCACCTGGGTCTCGTTAATTACTTTACGACCACCGTCTTCCAAAATGTAGGTATGGGGATTTGCAATAAAGGCTCCCTGGGTTTCGTGATACCGAATAATCTCATTTAAGCGCTCTTTTGTTGTGTATCGCACTAGCTGTAGAGCTGCCGGGCATACCTGTCCATGGACACGAAAGAATTCTAAATGCATCATGACCTCGTCTCCAAAGTGCTGATACATGTGCTCTACGAGTTTCAGGTCCGCATCATAGGGAAACAGCGTTTGCAAGTAAGTGAGACTGGTATCCACATTTCTTGCGTGCAACGTTGTGTGATTCCATGTAAATTCTGCCAGGGCAGCTCCTTTTTTGGCTTTATCAGCTGTTTTTTGATAAGTGATTGTGCCACTAAATGCCTTAACAAGTTCACTAAAGGGTTCTAATGATTACTCTGCAATCATGAGTAAAGCAGCTGCTTGCCCCTCTGTCAGGGCATCTTGTAGCGCGGCAAAATAGCTGGGGATAGGCCAGGCATGAATGCTGATGAGTTTTTTGATGATGCCGTCCGCTTCGCCTAGGGTATAGCCAAACCGAGCAGCAGTCATAAAGTCATCAAAGGTGACAATGACTTCTGCCCAGGGGTAGGCCGGTCCCAAGGGAATTTCTAACTCGGTGATAATACCATTGGTGCCATAGGCATGATTTACCTTTTGTACTTCGTCGCCGCGCAGTTCCAGGATACGCGGTTCATTTTCCATAGTGACAACTCGTACAGCATTCAGGTTACCGCGATCGGCCAGCTGACCATAGGTAATTGATCCAATACCGCCACTGCCGCCGCCGATAAAGCCGCCAATGGTCGCCGTACGATATGTAGAAGGGGCCATGCGAATTTCCCAACCTTGCTCGCGGGTGATTTTATCGATGGCTGCCAGCTTAGCACCTGCTTCTACGCAAGCCATCCCAGGCTTGACCCACTTGACGTGGTTGAGCTGGCTAAGGTCCAAGATGACCCCGCCTTCTAAAGGAATACACTGTCCGTAGTTGCCAGTGCCTGCCCCCCTGACCGTCAGTGGTGTTTTGGTGTCAACACAGGCCCTAGCCACCTGTACCACTTCAGCCTCGGTAGTAGGCCGCACAACTAAGTCAGCGACTTTATCCTCCAACTGGGATGTAAGTACTGGGCTGAAGTGGTAGTAGTCCTTAGAAAGTTTGGCAACCTGGTTAGGATCTTGGATGAGGTTGAGACTGTTGAGTAGAGGAAGGACGGGGGAGGATGACATGGTTGGTGAGCTTAAGGATGCCAGGAGAGGTTAGAGGAGCGCGGGAGTCAGGGGGAGTGCTTGTACTCTTACCGTAGGAGTAGTGTGACAATAATTCCTAAACGGATCAAGATAAATTTGGTCACTTTTTCGAAAGGATCTAGCTCACAAATTTGAATCTCAACAACTGAAGCAATTGACGCTAATGCCTTTTGCACACTAGCTTTAAGAGCTAATGCTGCTGGGGTAGGATCTGCAAAATCAAAGCCGTAAACTATTTCGGACATTGTATTTTTGCTTAATGCGCTTCAGACTCCGATAGCTGAGCATTTTCCAACTGCTGTTCCAGTTCCTCCACCGTTGGCAATGTACCCTGCAAATCTGCCGGTAGCTCTCGCCCCAACTGATGCGTCGCCACACCAATTGGTTTATTCACATCCCGTAGGGAATACTCTGCCACCGTCGCATCGTTTGACTTGCACAAAATCATACCTATGGTGGGCTGATCGTCCGCATGGCGCATTAAATCATCTACAGCAGAAACAAAGAAATTCATCTTGCCGGAGAACTCGGGTTCGAACTCGCCTAGCTTTAGATCAATCACCACAAAGCAGCGCAGCTTGAGATGATAAAACAGTAAGTCAATGGCATACTCCTTATTGCCCACCTGGATTGGGTATTGGCTCCCCACAAAGGCAAACCCCACCCCCAGCTCTAGTAGAAAATCGCGAATATGAGACAGCAGCGACTGCTCTAAATCCCGTTCCTGGGCATCAGCGGCCAGGGTGAGAAAGTCAAAATTATAGGGGTCCTTGATTAGATTTTTGGCCAGGTCTGACTGGTCCGGCGGCAGTGTCCGCTCAAAGTTGGTAATCGCTGCACTGGCTTGGTTATGCAGACCCTGCTCAATTTGCATGAGCAGCACATTACGACTCCATCCATTTTCAATGGTTTGGCGGGCATACCAGAGACGCTCTTCAGGATCCTTGAGAGCATCCAAAAGCCGCACATTATGCCCCCAGGGAATCTGCGAGAACACTTGTTCCACCACTTGCCCTTCGGGATAGGCATCAGCAAAGGCTCGCATATACTTGAGGTTACGGGCTGAAAACCCCGTCATCTCTGGAAAATCACGCTTGAGATCTTTAGCTAGACGGTCAATTACCTTGGTGCCCCATCCTTCCTGCTGCTGGCGCACTAAAATTTCTCGCCCAATCTGCCAGTACAGTAAAATCAGCTCCTGGTTAACGGATAGGGCCGCTTTGACCTGGGCCGATTGAATACGATCTTTGAGAGATTGTAAAAACCGGTGATAGTTATCGGGGGATAGGGGATTGGTCATGGTAAAGGCCCGGGGGCAAAATCTAGCCCAACTATACCCATCACTCCTTAAACTTTAGTCGTTAGTCCCTTTGCTAATATCCAGATGCTCCATGACACGGATCTTTTTCGTTTCCTGACCGTTACTGGGTTTAGACACTCCCAGATTTACAGAAGCACTGACGCCAAGATGCTTACGGATTTGATCTGTACTAGTCATAGCAGGTGGGCGTCTTTCAAAAGATTGACAATTATTGTAACGATTCCTCAGAAAAGAAATTGGCTGCCTCAAACTCTAAAGTTTCAGACAACCAAGGCAATCATCACTATTAAGCACCTTGACTTCTACTGGAGAAATCTTAGATGCCTTCACACTTATTAATATAAGCCAATGAAAGTACAAATTATAAATTTTCTTGTGGATGGGAATAAGTTTGGTAGGGCAGCATGTGGGGATTATTGGTGGTGGGGCAGCCGGTTTTTTTGGCGCGATCGCAGCCGCCCAGGCAGCGCCTGAGGCCATCGTCACCCTCTATGAAGCCGGACCTGAATGCCTGGCAAAGGTCCGTATCTCCGGCGGTGGGCGCTGCAATGTTACCCACCATTGCTTTGACCCGGCCCAACTGGTACAAAATTACCCACGCGGTGGCAAAGCTCTAAGGGGTGCATTCTCTCGGTTTCAGCCCCAGGACACCATTGCCTGGTACCAACAGCGGGGCGTTAAGCTCAAAACCGAAGCCGATGGCCGTATGTTTCCGGTGACCGATAGTTCGGCAACTATTATTGAGTGTCTCATGAGGGCTGCCTTGAAAGCAGGAGTAACCATCAAAACACGATCGCCTGTAAAGCAAGTGAGTCAGATCGACTCAGAATTCATCATTCGTTTGAACGATGGAGAGGTAAGGTGCGATCGCATTCTCCTCGCCACCGGCAGTAGCCCCCAGGGACACCGCATTGCCAAAAGCCTGGGTCATACGATTGAATCCCCAGTTCCCTCATTATTTACCTTCACCATCAAAGATCCAGCCCTACGCCAGCTCAGTGGTTTATCAATGAATCCAGCAGAGGTCAAACTCAAACTGCCAGGGCAAAAGAAACCCCTGACTCAAATGGGTCCAGTCCTCATTACCCACTGGGGACTGAGCGGTCCTGCTGTTTTGAAACTGTCTGCTTGGGGTGCCCGAACTCTTCATGCTCAGGGTTATAAAGGCACCATACTGATCAACTGGTTGCCCCAGCTCAGTCAGGATGAGGTGCGAGTCATGCTGCAAACGGCCAGGCAAGACGGAGGAAAACGTGCGATCTCAAATCACAATCCCACATCGGCCCCAAAACGCCTGTGGACTTACTTTGTACAACGCGCCCAAATCGCTCCGAACACCCAGTGGACAACACTGTCCAACAAAGCTATTAACAAACTCACCCAAGAACTCTGCCAGGGAGAATATTTTCTACAGGGTAAGGGCGTCTTCAAAGATGAATTCGTCACCTGCGGTGGTGTCCGCCTCAAAGAGATTAACTTCAAAACCATGGAAAGCCGCCTGTGCCCGGGGCTATTTTTTGCAGGAGAGATTCTTGACATTGACGGCATTACCGGTGGTTTTAATTTCCAAAGCGCTTGGACAACAGGCTGGCTAGCTGGCCAAAGCCTTATACAGGCTGCGCCGTGAAGAATTCAATTGGCTTGCAGTATCAACGGCCCTACGATGAGTCATGGATCTATGCGACATATCCACTAGAGATGTGGATGGCTACGGTGTCTAGCTTCTTAGAGGAAGCTTAACTGCCAGTATGCAAGGCAGTAGGCAGTTCGCTGGAGGAGTTTGGTGCTAGCCTCCAACCGCTGCTATTAAACCAGCATTTTTTACTAGAGTTTTTTGGGCCCATCCTGGATGACCTAGCACATTGTGGGAGCGGAGTTGATAGTCTATAGATTGCTCGTTCATATCGGTGTCCATGCTATCCACCCTCGACGATCTCAAACAGCGCCTGCAAACGGCCCTTGTGAATGCGTTTGGCCCCGATTTGGAGGGTACAGACCCGGTGTTGGTGCCAACGAATAATCCTAAGTTTGGTGACTACCAAGCTAATGTAGCCATGTCTTTAGCTAAAAAACTGAAGGAAAAGCCGCGTGCGATCGCAACCAAAATCGTCGAAAACCTCACCATTGATGACCTGTGCGAAACACCTGAAATTGCGGGTCCCGGCTTTATCAACCTCAAGTTCAAAACCAACTATCTACAGGCCCAACTTCAAGCCGTTTATGCAGACGAACGGCTGGGGGTGCCCAAAGCTGATCCGATAGAACGCACCATCGTCGATTTCTCCAGCCCCAACATTGCCAAAGAGATGCACGTGGGTCACCTGCGCTCTACCATCATCGGTGACTGCATCGCCCGCATCCTGGAGTTTCTGGGGTATGACGTTCTCCGCATTAACCATGTAGGGGACTGGGGTACTCAATTTGGCATGCTGATCACCCATCTGCGCGATGTCTGCCCCGAGGCCATTACTGAATCGTCTTCTGTGGACATTGGCGACCTGGTTACTTTTTATAAGCAAGCCAAAAAACGCTTCGACGAAGACGAAGACTTTAAAACCATCTCCCGTGAAGCTGTTGTGGATCTCCAGTCTGGTGAAGAAGAAGCCCGCAAAGCCTGGCAGGTTCTTTGTGAACAGTCTCGCAAAGAGTTTCAAAAAATCTACGACCGTCTAGACATTACCATCGAAGAGCGGGGAGAGTCCTTTTATAATCCGCTATTAGACGATGTTGTCAAAGGCCTCAAGTCGCTTAGCTTACTAGAAGAAGACCAGGGTGCCCAGGTTGTTTTCTTAGAAGGATTTACCAACAAAGATGGCGATCCTCAACCCCTAATTGTCCAAAAGTCTGACGGCGGCTTTAACTATGCCACCACCGATTTAGCCGCTATTCGTCAACGTACTACGGAGGAAAAAGCAAAACGCATCATTATTTTGACTGATGCGGGACAGGCTAATCACTTTGCCCAGGTCTTTCAAGTAGCCAAGCGTGCTAGTTGGATACCTGCAGGGGTAGAGCTAGTGCATGTTCCCTTTGGTCTGGTCAAAGGAGAAGACGGCAAAAAGCTCAAAACCCGTTCCGGTGACACCATCAAACTCAAGGATTTACTGGATGAAGCTGTGGAAAAAGCAACCACAGATTTGCAACAGCGTATTGCAGATGAAAAACGGGACGAGTCAGACAAGTTCGTCCAAAACGTTGCTACTGCCGTCGGCATCAGCGCCGTGAAATATGCCGACCTCAGCCAGAACCGTACCAGCGATTACATCTTTAGCTTTGACAAAATGCTGGCCTTCCAGGGCAATACTGCCCCTTACATGCTGTATGCCTATGTCCGCGTGCAGGGCATTAGCCGTAAGGGAGACATTGACTTTACCCAACTGGGGGATGCACCCATGTTGCTGGAGGATGATACAGAATTAACACTGGCCAAGCATCTATTAGAACTGGATGCCACTGTGATGGAAGTGGCACGGGAGCTATATCCCAATCGCCTGTGTCAATATTTGTTTGAACTGAGCCAAAAGTTCAATCAGTTTTACGATCGCTGCTCAGTGTTGCAAGCAGAAGAACCTCAGCGTACCTCTCGGCTAATGCTATGCGATCTGACAGCCCGCACTCTAAAACTGGGTCTATCGCTGCTGGGTATAAGTGTTTTAGAGCGCATGTAGGTGGGTTAGTTGCTGCCACACACATGTGCAGGGAGCTACGGTACCTGATTCTGATTTTTTTAGCTATGGTAGTCAAAATGATTACTAATAGCTGGCCAGGTAAACGAGCTAATTAACTCCTATGCAAATGCTTACTTCCCTGCGCAAATTGCGCACACGTCCTATTATGGCGATTTGGAAAAAATCCCTGGGACGATTGCTCGATTACTATGATGCTAAGCGGGGAAGTTTGGTCACCTTTTTTCCTAAGCTATTTTTCTTTTTTACACTGCTCAATATGAGCTGCTACTGGCTAGCGCTGCTAACGGCATATCCAGAAGAAGCGTTTGGTAGTGAGCGCATGCATTATTTTTTGCTTCAGTTTCCAGTAGGAATCTTAGGAGCACTGTTCGACAGCCTGTCATTTTTTATCACGGTTTGGATTGCTAAGCGAGCACTGAAAACAAAGTCCCTGGGAAGCTATATCGCCCATCTCAGCATTGATATCGTGATTGCCATTGTGGCCACCTGGTGGGTATTGTTTGTTTTTTCTGTCTCTGGTTGGTTAATTAGCTTGGTGCAACACTCGCCAGAATCACTAGCCACTCGGGCTGATGTATATGAGTCGCGAGTGATTGAAGCCGTCCAAGACCCCACCAACCGAGATAGTTTGAAGAATATTTATTTCGGTATTGTTGTGGGTATTTCAGCCATGCTGCCAACCTTTACGCACCTATTTCTATCGGTCCAAGCAGCCGGTATTTATCTACGAAAGTATGCACAGCGCTGGCGGTTGGGCTAGGAATTAGCCTGCAAGAAACGTTCATACAACTTGGAGAGTGAAAATCAATACGCACCTTCACAAACAATTCTCCATCAAACTTTTCTTGTTCAGAAGGTTTTCAGGTATTCAACTAATGCTTTTTTCTCTCTTGCAGAAAGGTCTGTCCCATAAAGGTGCCCTTGGTTGCTGTTGCCAACTACCTGGATGTCATACTTAAAGCCCTGACCCTCAGCTCTCGCACCTTGAGAAACAAACCCGACTTTCTCGGGATCGTAGACATCGTAGCCACGGTAAAACAAAGGGGTGCGATCCTCAGGTTTCTCAAACAGATCTCGCAGAGACGGCACTGAGCCATTGTGCAAATAAGGTGCCCGTAGCCACAGACCATCTAGGGCCACTGCCAGATAGCCATCTGTTTTACGTAGCTCGTCAAAATCCCAGTCATAGCCCTCGGCATAGGCATTATAGGTATCGGCAGCTGCTTGCGTCCACATATCTAGACGATGGCGGTCAGTACCAATTTCCGCCAGGGGAATCACCGTACCCGTCCGTTCTCCACCAAAAGCATGGCAGGCAGCACAGCTCTGTTCAAAAATGGGCTTACCCTGTGCTGCGAGAGACTGATCAATTTTGAAGGGAAACTTGGGAGGATCCATCTGGGTAATATACTGCTCCACCCGTTCTAAACCTGCCAGGTCAATGGACTTGCGAGTAGCTCCATCACCGATAGCTCCCGTTTGTACCGTTTCCGTCAAGGACGTTTCTAATCCATCCCAATGGAGGGCAAAGCCTTCATGCTGCTTCTGGTTCCAGAGAGACATCATGTCAGAGTTACCAATGGTATCATCTAGCGCCAGACCCAGGGTTCTAAATTTCACCGGATTAAAGGGATCGATGCGGCCCTCACCCCAGTTTGGACGAACATCCATCCAGGTAAAGTCTTCTTTTTGTTTCAGGAGTTCTTTGCGAGTTTGGGGAATGATAATAAACCGATACAACAGTTTATCCAGCCAGGACAGCTCATATTCAGTCCCAATGGCCTTTAGCAGATAACCCGATGTAAACCGGGGATCACTAGCGCAATCACTCAAAAAACGAATATAGCCCTGTAGATCAAATTTGTTGGATGGGCCAGCGGGAACAATGGTGGGATTCTCGTCAGCGGTCTTGCGAAATGTAGCAGTATGACACGTGGCGCAATTGATGGCAGTTCGAGGAAAGCCAATAGTCTTTTTGGTAAAGCCCACGGGGGTTTCGTACCCTGGCTCCCAGGTAATCCCTAAAGCGGTATACCCACCAGGATGAGGCAACTTCTCGGGAAAGAGTCGCGGCAGTACCAGCCAAACCCAGTAAGGAATGCCCTGGTCATTTTCTGCACCGATGGAACCATATTTGAAATGATCCTCCACTGATTCATAGACCAGGGGTACTTCTCGAAACAGACTATACCAAGCCACATAGGCGGTACTGCCCAGCGCCAAAATCAGCACCAGAACAATGGTGATAAGATTTTTACTCAACTTGCCCAGCAGTAGCCCCATGGTCAAACTCCTGTTTCTTTTAACTCGGTAGCGGCAGCGCGGTACGCCAGCATCAATAGCAGTCCCTCAGGAATCGCAAAGCTCAGGTCCAGTAAGCCAAAGAGAAGATAGATTTTTGCTTGGGTGAGGAAGAAGATTACGCCTGCTACCCTTGAGAAGATGGCTAGCCAGGCACTGGCCTGATAACGAAACGGATCCAGGGCAGCTGGGATATAAAACAAACTGAGTAAGATTAATAGATTGGCTGAAAACTGTACCCAAATCACTGGTTCTACCAGAGGCAGATTAAACAGAGTCAGCATTGTTTCAGGCACTACCAGTGTAGGTATGGCTAACACCAGGTTAACGACCACACCCAGCAAAACAATGCGTTTAAACCAGGTTGCATAAGTATTCATAGTTGTTTCCTCTATGATTTCCTCAATGTTTTTTAAGGTATTCAATTAATGCATCTTTCTCATTATTCGAGAGATCAACGCCGTACATATGCCCTGCATTACTGTTACCCGGTAAAGCAGTATCGTATTTGAAATACGTCTGGCCATCGTTCTCGGCTACTGTCGAGACAAAGCCTACATTCTCTGGATCACAGGTGGGATTCCCCCGATAGAATTTGCCTGGACGCTGCTCAGAAGGGTTTAGCAAATCTCGCAATGTGGGCACAGAGCCATTGTGTAAATAGGGAGCCCGTAACCAGGTGCCATCTAAAGGAAGATTGGCATAGCCGTTGGTCTTGCGAAAATGATTAAATCGCAGCTTTGATGCTGCATAGAGAGTATTTTGGTTGGACAGGAGTTCATAGGTATAGGAATCTAAGCGATGGCGATCGGTGCCGATCTCATCAATGGGTGTGACTTGACCAACGCCAGCGCGACCAAACGCATGGCAACTAGCACAGCTATGCTCAAACACCTTGGCTCCCTTGTCCGCCAGAGACTCATCGACAGAATACGGATAGGCCGGGGGCGGCAACTCCCATAGCCAATCAGCCACCCGCTTGATCCCATCCAGGTCCACCGTAGTCGGCGTCACCCCAGCCCCCAGGGCCGCGCTGAGATTCCGCTCATCCACTGAAGTATTGTCCCCATCCCAGTGCAGCTGCAGACCTTCACGAGGTTTCTGCGCCCAGATCACTGGAAAGTCGGCTGTGCCGATCAGCTCGCGTTCCGGCAGCTGATCCATCGGAAAATTAAACTGCAGTGTTTTGTAAGGGTTAAAGGTATCCACTCGTCCTGGTCCCCACGCTGGCTGTTGTTCTAAAAAGGCTAGCTTTTGCCCTTGGGTAATCAACGCATCGCGGGTTTGAGGAATCACTACAAAACGATAAAGCAACTTCTCTAGGGGATTAAATTTGGCTCCTAACGCCTCAATTTGAGGCATCATTTCATCGGCTGTGAATCGCTGATCCAGGGCGGCAGCTGAAATAAATCGGATATACCCCTGTAGGTTAACCGTGTTGGAGGGCATCGTCGGGATAATCTGCGGTAGATTCTCTGGCGTCTTCTGCACCAACCCCGTATGGCAAAAGGCACAGTTAAGACCTACTCGGTTGATCAGAGTCTTGCGCTGGGAAAAGCCGATGGGTCGATCATGATCGGCTTCGTAGAGAAAACCCAAAGAAGCATAGCCATCGCCTGGTAAATGATCGGGAAACATGACGGGCATCACTTTCCAGATCCAGTAGGGAATACCATTAGTGGGTTCACTACCAATGGAACCGTATTTGAAGTGGTCAACAATATTACTGTAGGCAACAGGACCATTGTTGGTGATTAGGGGAGAGGCAAATGCGATCGCAACCACCAACACCACTACAACGACCAACGCAATCAACCGCGTCAGCTTATTGAGTACTTTCTGAATAAACGAAGACTTCTCTTTCTCTCCCATCGTCTCTATCCATCAACAGTATTAAACCAAAACAGTCTTTACCGAAAATCACGAAACTCATTACCTACAGGATGTAGACACCTCTCTATAAAAAGGTTGAGGCGGCGGATCAAACACCTTCATAGCATCCTTCACCATCGCCTGATGAGCCTCTCGCTCAAGCATAGCCACCTCTTCGTCATCACCAATCTCCTGCTTAGAACGGCAATAATACCGAGCCAGTTCATAGCACCCCAAGGGGAGCTCCAAATAACTGCCAAGACACTTATTGCAGTAAGTGCAAGGACGATCGGGGAGATCTTTTTCCTGCTTAAAATAGTCATTAACCAGGGTCCTGTTTGCCACCAGCGGACGAGCTATACTCACTCCGTGGCAAAATTCCTCTTTAATAGCCGCATTAATGTAGGAAGCCTGCTGAAATCCACCGGTGCAGATAATGGGAATATCAACACTGTCTTTTATCACCTTTGCATCACTAATGACAGTGCCTTGAAACTTATTCAATAATGACTGCAAATCTTCTTTAGAAACTTGCTCCAGGAATAAGGCACTCAACTCGCCTTCCTTAATAGGATCCCCCTTAATAGGAGAAATCCAATCCCGATTTAACCGATTCCAAAAGAATGAAAAAATCGGCCTTAACAACAGCTTACGAAACAGCCGATAATTTAACCTAGCTCGCCAGCCAGAACTAGACAGCATGGTGTCATAGGTATAGCTCAGCATGCGAAACGGAAATGGTCCCGCTGGCAGCAGCGGATGGGGAAAGGTACTGCCTCTGGATACATGAATGGCATCCACGCCATCCCGCTCTAGCCACTGACAGATCTGAATCGCTTCCTCTAATGTATTACCAGGCTTCTCAAAGGGCAACACATTATTAAATTCCACTGCACTGATCTTGGCCTGCAGATGAAACTCTCTGCCGACGCGATCGCGAATCGCATTGACAATTTCCCCTAAAAATCGGTAGCGATTTTCCAGAGAGCCCCCATACCCCCCTGGCTCATCCGGATAAGTATTAATGCCTGAACTGAGAAATTGGTTAATCAAATACCCGTGGGAGCTATGCAGCTCAATGCCATCTAACCCCGCTTCCCGAGCACGCCAGGCCGCATCGGCGAACTGCTGCACAATAGCTCGAATTTCTGCTTTTGAGATCTGCCGACAGGGAAATCCATTAATTTGCTCAGCCCTGTTGGTAGAACTTAGAGCTTTTCTAGGACGGTAGGTATTGGGCTCTGTATTTTCGATCCCTTCAATATCTCGCTGTCGTCCTGAATGGCTAAGCTGCAGAATATACTTACACTGATGTTGATGTACAGTCTCGCCAACTTTTTCCCAGAATGGAATTCGCTCATCCCGCTCAATAGTGGCAGAGTTAGGCGCAATTCTACCTTCAATGCTAACTGGCGTGTAGGATGAAATAATTGCCCCTACACCACCTCCAGCAAAGCTATTTTCCCAGTTAATACGCGCCTGGGTACCAGACCCATCATAATTATCCCAGCGGCCAGAAACACTAGAGCGAAAAATGCGGTTCTTTACCTCAAGCGTGCGAAACTTTAGCGGTTTAAATAAAAGATCCTGGCCCATGACAATACCCGTTGACCAATTCTAAGACAGAGAATTCTACCGACTGATAAACACTTCGGAACAATACTAGAAAAATTGTCGTTGCTGATTTAAAGAATGCACTGAGCTGTCATAAGTAACCCTATCGTCAGCTTTCAGGTACAACCAATAATTTGAATCAGCAACGCCGTAATTCTTTTCAGAATACTAACGCCAACCTTAGTGAGGGAAGGGCAGTAAATCAGAAAAAATCTAGATTTACTACATATTATGTGACTTTAATTAGCTCTTAGGAGTACCCATTAGGGTGATTTCATTACAAAGATTATGCACTATAAGAAGAGATTAGCCTAAACTATACGTCCAGTAATCATATTCAAACTAAACCCTAGCTAAGTAGAAGCCTGGAAAAATAACTGATCATACTTTTACTCAATGTATTCTGTTAGCAGAAAACGGTTTTCTCAGGAAAAGCATATGAAACGCATTGTCACATTCTCTGGCCTACTCTTGGCCACATTCATGGGTATTGCAGCCCCTACTGAAGCACAGAACCAAATCAAACAAACAGTCGCTGAAAACGCCTGCATAGCAACAACACCAAAAGAACAATTAGCATTTAATGCCGCTAAAAATGAGGCTCGACAAATGGCAGAAGCCACTAATGGTGGTTTGAGTATATATCGGGCTGAGCCTGCTATGCATGGAGCTGCTATTGACTCTCCCTGTGAAATGCTAGGTCAAAACAGTTGGCGTTTCACTATTCGAGGCGGTGAGCCAACTGCGGTTGCACTTGAAGAAGACTATACTCTCCTGAGCGTTGTCACTGTGCAAGGAACCGGTCGCGATCTCACCATTACCCTGGAGTATAATGGCCCCATCGAAGAATACGTCCAGTAGTAACGCCATGCCATAGATGATTAATTCCCTGTTTTAAGCTGTCTGGTCGCAGTTAATCATCCATGGAATACCGAACTGGTCCACTAGAATGCCAAATTTCGCCGCCCAAAACGTCTCCTGAATTGGCATAGTCACCGTTCCATTTTCTGCTAGCGCATTAAATGCACGCTCTGCTTCTACTGGATCTTCAATTGCCAACATTAGCGACGACCCTTTTGTCGCCTCATGTTTATCTGGCATACAGTCAGAGCCCATCAATACAAAGTCGCCCAACCTAAACTCGCCATGCATGACTTTATCGACCCATTCCGCAGATACTTCTGACTCCATAGGGGACCCCTTATAGGGCATAATGGCCTCAATCTTGCCACCTAGACATTTCTCATAGAATTTGAACGCAGTTTCACACCGGCCATCAAAAGAGAGATAGGGACTTAATTTCATAACAATCTCCTTAAGGATTTAAACAACAACAGGCTAAGTTTAAGAGTATTTAGGTTAATCGAGAACACTTAATCACCAATGATAGTTCAAAAGCACTAATAAATTTCAGTTTTTTTCATCAAAGAAATTTATCTCAAAACTCTGAATAGGGTTGATATGTTTTACAACACAACCGCTAAACTAGTCTAAGCAAGCGGTCAAACCGTCATGGTTGAAATCATTCATGGTTGAAATCATTGGTCGTATTCAAACTGACTTAGACAAACTACAACGCTGGGCAAAGCAACAGCCGGTTGCACCTCTACTCAAAAGCAACTACGCCCGGGGACGTTTAGAGTACTACTACGGATTGGCCGTTGATCTAAAAAAGCAGCCTAAGATTACACCCGCCCATCAGGATTCACGGGTCAATGGCCTCGGCGACCAGTTACTTCCTGACTGGCACTCAGCCCTGCTCTGCAAATACCTGCCCGGCATTGGTATCAATCCCCATCGAGACCATACGTGCTTTCAACCCTGGGCGGTGATGGTCAATATTGGAGACGCTAACTTTTTTGAGTACAACGGTCGAGAAAAAGTTGTTACACGATTAGACAATGGAGTCATTGTTCGTATAAACACCAAAGTTTTACATGGCGTTGAGCCGGTGCAATCCGTTCGCTACTCACTCACATTTCGACACATTAAAGCACAGTTTTTGACCTTGCCCATTGAGTTTTAGGGATAATGCATCCCATCACACCTGAATCAGCTTCGATAATTCTGGATCCATATCTAGCAGTGCTTTTGCCATATCTGAATCGGGCACAATTAGCTCAAAGTCCTCGAACTCAAATCCCGGAGCTACTGAACAGCCAACCAGCACACGATCCTTCATCGGCACTGCTGCTTGCCAATATCCAGCAGGAATTACATGACAAAAGTTCATAGACTTTGCCGAGAGTTCAATGGACTCAATGGTAGAAGAACTACCATCCCACTGATAAAGATACAATCCTTCTCCCTGATAGAGATTCCAGACCTCATCATTACTCACTCGATGAAAGCGGCTGACCTCATAGGGCTCCAGAGAAAAGTAAATATGAGTCAAGGCGGTGCGTGTTTTGTTATCAGTATTCACTGTTGTTACGGAGCGATAGATTTCAAGATAGCGACCGCCTTCAGGGTGTTCAGCGAGATCGGTGTATTTCATAAGGGAAGCCAGAAGATAATGATTTGAATGTCTTGAACTATGGTATACATTGAACTCGCATAACCCGCGTAAATATATCGAAATTAAAATCTTAGATATAAGGGCACCTCTATTTATTGAGTTTTTGAAAAAAGCAGTCTCACATAAGACTGTTATCCAGTCCTTGGTCTGGAGGTGCAATCTTAAAAGCGAGCCAAATCATCTTATTTTGTTCGTTTTAGAGCTGGGTATCCCATGATTTAGGTGGTTGCTTCAGCCATGTCTTGCTTTTGCCAG